>CAIXSE010000888.1 GCA_903921965.1 uncultured Thermoleophilia bacterium
CGGCCACGCCGATGGAGCCGCCGCCCCGGACGGCGCGCTCGACTTCGCCCCGGCCGCGACGGCCGCGCTGGTCGCCGCCTGCGCGCAGCGCCTCGGCGGCGACGTCCTGCTCCTCGGCGAGCGCGGCTCGCCCGGCGGCAGCGGGACTGTCCCGTTCCTCGCCGCGGAAGCGCTCGGCCGGCCCTGCGTCTCCGGCGTCACCGAGGTGGAGCCGGCCGGCGGCGACCGGCTGCGGGTGACGTTCACCGACGACGACGGGCCGCTCCGCGGCGTCGTCGCGCCCCCCTGCGTGCTCGCCGTGGGCAACGCTGTGGTGAGTACGCTGCGCGTGCCGACGCTCAAGGAGCGGCTCGCCGTCCGCGACGCGGCCGTGGACGAGCTCACGGCCGCGGACCTCGGCGTGGACCGCGCGTCCGCCCCGGCCGGCACACCCGTGCTCGCAGGCCTCGAGACGATCGACCGCGGCCGCGCAGGCATCGTCGTGCCCGGCGAGACGCCGGAAGAGCTCGCGCGCGCGCTGTACGAAGACCACCTGCGCGCGCGTCTGGAACGGCTGTGACGGCGGCGGAGACACTGCGCGTCGCCGCCGTCCTGGACGCGACCGGCGCGTCCGCCGAGCGGCACGCCCGGGCGCTCGGCGGCTTCCTCGCGGCAGGCCTCACGCTCGCGGACGGCGTCGAACTCGCAGCCGTCACCTGCCTCTTCGCCGCCGGGGACGGCGCGGACCGGCTCGTCCGCCTCGCGCCGACGCGCGACGTGCGGCTCGTCCACGCGCCGCCGCACCGGCCGGACGTCATCGCCGCCGCCCTTACCGCCTTCGAGGCGGGCGGCGGGGCCGACCTGTTCGTCTTCCCCGCGGGCCCTTCCGGCACGGAGGTGGCCGCCCGCCTCGCCGCCCACGCCGGCGGCAGCCTGCTCACCGGCGTCCTCTCGGCGGACTTCACCGAATGGCGCCTCACCTGCCGGCGCCCCGTGTTCTCCGGCCACCTCACCGGCGAGTTCGCGCTCGGGCCGCGTCCCTGGTGCCTCGTCCTGGACGCGGCCTGGGCCGACGCCCGCCCCGCGCCGCCGGAGGAGCACGCGGTCGAAGCGCGGGCGGAGCTGACGGCCGACGACGTCGCGACGCCGCCCCCGCTCCTCGAGATCGAGCCCCTCGAGGCAGCACCCACCGGCGACCTGGAGACGGCGCGGTTCCTCGTCGTCGCCGGCCGCGGCGTCGGGAGCCGCGGCGGCGCGGACCGCATCGCCGCCGCCGCCGTGCGCATGGGCGCCGCCTTCGGGGCCACGCGGCCCGTGGTGATGAACGCCTGGGCCGCGCCCGACCGCCAGATCGGCGTCTCCGGCACGCGCACCGCCCCGGACGTCTGCGTCGTGGCCGGGGCTTCCGGCGCGCCGGCCCTCATGTGGGGCATCGAGCGCGCCGGGTTCATCGCCGCCGTGGACACCGACGAGGACGCGCCCATCGCCGGCGAGTGCGACGCGTTCGTCGCCGGCGACGCCGTCGCCGTCCTCGAGGCGCTCGCCGGCCTCGTCATTCCGGCCGAGGACGAGCGGTGAGACCGCTGCTCCTGAACCTGACGACCTCGCTCGACGGCTTCATCGCCGACTGCGACGAGGGCATCGACTGGATCCAGCCGCCGCCCGACCACGCGTCGGCCGAGTTCCCGGCGGACTACCTCGAGCTCATGGACTCGGTCGACGCCCTCATGATGGGCCGCGCCACCTACGAGCTCTCCCTGCGTATCCCCGGCGGCACCCAGGTCTTCGTCGGCAAGCGCGTGTACGTCGTCACCTCGCGGTCCGGCCTGCGGCCCCGCGCGGGCGTCGAGCTCGTCCACGGAGACCCGGCCGCCTTCGTCCGCGAACTCAAGCGGCGGCCCGGCGGCACCATCTGGCTGTTCGGCGGCGGCCGGCTCGCCACGGCACTCGCCACGGCCGGGCTCATCGACGACTACCTCATCGTGGTCCAGCCCGTCCTTCTCGGCGACGGCATCCGCCTCTGGCAGGACGGCCCGACCCCCCGGAACCTGGAGCTGGTCCACAGCCGCGAGTGGCCGGGCGGCCTGGTGGAGCTGAGGTGCCGCCCGCGGCGCTGAGCCGCCGTCCACACGCAGCGCCCGGCCGCCTCGGGTCGGCGCGCGATTCCAGACAATCCGCCTCAGAATCCCGCGCTCCGACGCAATATCATTCGTTTGATGAATTGACTCACCGAACATCGGACTGGAATACTCACGTCCGAACACGCACGGCATCGCCGCTCACACCGGGGAGGACGAGTGGACGCACTCGATCGCGAAGTACTGCTCAAGCTCCAGGCCGACGGCCGCATGTCCAACCTCGCGCTGGCGCGCTCCCTGGACCTCTCGCCGTCGGCCATGCTCGGCCGCGTCCGCCGCCTCGAGAAGGCC
>CAIXSE010000889.1 GCA_903921965.1 uncultured Thermoleophilia bacterium
CGAGTCGCTCCACGCCTCGATGGAGCTCGTCGTCAGGATCGACAGGATGAAGTTCGGGTCGATGTCGCCGCCCCAGCCCCAGATGAACATGTCGAAGTCGGGGGCGTACTGGTCGCCGTCGTAGGCGAACTGCAGGTCGCCCAGGCGGCCGTCGTCGATCACCTGGTAGTCGATGTCGATGCCGACGTCCTCGAACCAGCCTGTGATGAGCTTGCCGCAGCTCTGGCTCTCGGCCGACTCTGTGCGCGCGTACAGGCGCAGGGTGATGTCCTTGCCCTCGTACTCGCGGATGCCGTTGCCGTCTGCGTCGGTGTAGCCGGCCGCATCGAGCTCCTGGCCTGCGCGTTCGAGGTCGAACGTGTACGTGTTGGGATCGCCCTCCGGGGGCTGCCAGTGGTAGTCGGTCTCCGTCGGGTAGAAGTCGGGCTGGATGATGGTCTGGGCTGCCCTCGCGTGGTTCTGGTAGGCGACCGCGACGATCTTGTCCTTGTCGACAGCCCACTGGAGGGCGCGACGGAACGCCGGGTCGGTGAGCGCGGGGTGCCCCGTGGACTTGGGGTAGACCTTCTTGTCGGCGCAGTTGAAGCCAAGCTGGTCGTAGCCCGGCAGCTGACCGGTGATGGCTTTGATGCCGGGCTCCTTGCCGAGCGGCTCGAACTGCGCGCCCGGGATGTTCCAGGCGGTCTGCAGGGCGCCGGTCTTGATGTCCTGCGCCATCGTGTCGGCGTTCTGGTACGTCTGGAAGATGACCTCGTCGATCTTGGGCGCGCCCTTCCAGTAGCTCTTGTTGGCCACCATGCGCACGTACTCGCCCTTCTTCCACTCGACCGTCTGGAACGGACCGGAGCCGACGATGGGCGTGGGGTTCTCGAAGCTCTTCTCGACGGTCCTCACCGGGACCTTGCTCCAGATGTGCTCGGGCAGGATCGGGATCCACAGCCCGAGCATGTTGGCTTTGGGCTTGGAGCAGGTGAACACCACGTGCGTGGCGTCGGGGGCCTCGACCTTCTCGATGAAGCTCAGGTAGTCGATGAACATGCCCAGGTTGTTCTCGAGCACGTAGTTGTAGGTGAAGGCAACGTCGGCGGCGGTGAGGGGTTCGCCGTCCTGCCAGGTCGCCTTGTCGGTGATGGTGAAGGTCCAGACCTTGCCGTCCGGCGAGGTCTCCCAGGCTTGGGCGAGGCCGATGCCCGGGGCGTTGGCCATGTCGGAGGCGCGGAAGCCGACGAGGAGGTCGTAGTTGATGGCCCAGACCTCGTAGCTGGACGACTCGAAGCCGATGAACGGGTTCAGGCTGTCCGGGTCGTTGGTCCAGCCGAGGTGCAGGACGGTCTTGCCGGCCGCGGGCGACGGGGCTTCGCTCGAGGCGAGCGCGCCGCGCAGGCCGGACCCCAGGCCGATTGCGAGGACTGCTGCGAGCGCGAGGCAGATGAGCAGTCCGCCGCGACGCAGCCCGTGCGATGTGGTCATGGCTCCCCCTTTGCTGCCGCGCCCTGCGCCACAGACCCGACCGCAGCGCCCCCCGCGGCTGTCATCCACACGTGCATACCTACTATACGCCCGGGGGAGGGTGTAGCGCCCGGGTCGGTCGCCCGGGGCGCCGGTCAGCGCCCGGGCAGCGGGTATCTGAGGTCGACGAGTGCCCGCAGGTACCGCTCGCGGGCGGCGTCGGCGCAGCCCCACAGCCGCTCCCGCGCGCTCGGCACGAGGTCCACGCCGGGGTAGTCTGGCACCGGGCGGCCGCTCGCGGCACGCAGCCAGTGGCGGCCGCGGCCCAGCTCCCGCTTCATGTGGTACGACTCGGCCTGTGACTCGACCATCTCGACGGGTGTGCCCGGCTCAAGGACCAGCCGGCCGGCGAGCGCGGCGAGCAGCTTCTCGCCGGCCGGGGTGCGCACGATGAGGTCGCTCACGCCGTCAGTGCCCTCGAACCTCTGCAGCCAGGCGTCGCCGACGGAGACGTCGGCGAGCTCGGCGAGCGTGTCGGGGCAGAAGCGGCAGCGTGGCGGCATGAGCGCCCACATCGCCGGCTCGAAGTACTCGGGGTACGGGCGCCAGCGCACGGCGCCGTCGCGGGTCTTCAGGCGCAGGCAGCCGGGCCAGCCGGGGCCGCGGTACGAGACCTCGGCCAGCTCGGCCGGGTCGAGCCCGGCCCGCCGCGCGGCGTACTCCGTGGCGCGCGGCTCGTTGGTGAGCCCGCAGAAGATGCCCAGCGTGGCAACGACGCGCTTGCGCAGCCGGCCCGAGCGGCGCTGGGCCAGGCGCAGGCCCTGGATGTGGCACGGGAGCCCGGCGACGATGTACCGGCCGGGCTCGTCCAGCACGTCCCGCAGGCGCCGGTTCTGCGCGACGACGTTGTACTTGGAGCCGCGGCAGGCGTGCACCTCGTCCGGCGTGCGGCAGACGACGCCGACGGCCTCGAGCGGGTTGGCCGCGTCGATGCCCACGGCGATGACGGCATCGGCCTGCCCCGTCTCCAGGGCGCCGGCGAGCAGCGCGCTCGCGACCCCGCCGGAGGCGCCCGCGTGTCTCACCTGCGGATCCGCGGCCCACCCGAACCACAGCTGCCTCCACGGGCCCAGGTAGTCCTGCGACGGCGCGCTCTCGTTGCGGGCGCGCCACCAGGCTCCGTCGGTGAAGTCGAGCCCTGGCCCGGGGCACACCTCGAGGCAGACGCCGCAGTGCGTGCAGCGGTCGTCGCGCACCGTCACCCGGTAGCCGGTGCGCACGTCCCAGACAAGCTCGACCGCGTCGTGCGGGCACATGGCCTCGCAGGTGCCGCACTGCATGCAGAGTCCGTCGTCGCGGACGCGCGTCACGTTCATGGCTGCGAAGCATGCTGTCGGGACGCTGAGTTGTCCAGCGCCGGCCGCTCGCGGCAGTCCGTGCGGTCGCCTGCCGGTGAGGGTCCGGTCGCCGGCCTTTGGTAGAGTCGCCGGAGGCTACCGGCACGACGAAGAGTGAGGTGGGGGGATGAACGAGGCGCGGCTGACCATCTGGGACCACGAGGCGTGCAGACGCGTGCACGAGGCCACGCTGGAGGTGCTCGAGGAGACCGGCATCGAGGTGAAGTACCCGCCGGCGCTGCAGGCGTTCGCCTGCGCCGGCGCGAACGTCGACGGCGCGCGTGTGCGCATCCCTGCGGGCCTCGTCGAAGCCTCCCTGAAGAGCGCGCCGCGCGACTGCACGATCAAGCCCCGCGGGGGTGACACCGAGCCCATCGTGCTGGACGCGCAGCACAGCTACTGTGGCACCGGCAGCGACTGTCTTTACGTCTGCGACCCCGACACGCGCGAACGGCGCCGCGTGCGCCGCGCCGACGTGGAGGGCATGGCGGCGCTGGCCGAGAAGCTCCCCAACATCGACTTCGTCATGAGCATGGGTCTGCCCGAGGATGCGCCGCAGGCCATCGACGACGTCGTGCAGGTGGACGCCATGGTCCGCGGCACGCGCAAGCCGCTGCTGGTGGCGCCGCGCGACGGGCACATCCTCGGCAGGCTCAAGGAGATGACCGCGCTCGCCGGGGAGGCCGACAGCTTCGGCATCTACGCCATGCCGGTGCCGCCGCTGCTGTTCGACGAGGACGGCGCCAGCAAGGTCATGGCGTGTGCCGAACACGACATCCCTCTCATCTGGGCGCCGGCGCCGAACGCCGGCACCACAGCGCCGGCCAGCATCGCCTCCGTGATCGTCGTGGCCAACGCGGAGACACTCGCCGGCCTCGTGCTGAGCCAGGCGATCAAGCCCGGCGCGCCCTTCGTGTGGGGCGTCGGCGTGGGCGCCATGAACATGCGCACCATGAACGAGGTCTACTCGTCCGCCGGCTGCCTGCAGGGCTACCAGGCGCAGACCGACCTGGCGCGCTGGTACGACCTGCCGAGCTTCAGCTACGCCGCCCACACCGACAGCAAGACGCTGGACGAGCAGTGGGGCGTCGAGAGCGCGCTCACCACGATCACGGCGATGCTCTCGCGTGCGACGCTGCTGCACGACGTCGGCTACCTGGAGGCCGGCCTGCAGTCCAGCTACGAGTCGATCGTGCTCGGCGACCACCTCATCGGCTGGGGCAAGGCCTTCATGGGCGAGCTGCGCGTCGACGACGAGGCGCTCGCCCTGGACGAGATCAAGGCCGTGGGGCCGGGCGGCAGCCACCTCGCCCGGCCGTACACGCGCAAGCATTTCAGGCGGATCTGGCAGAGCGACCTGCTCGACACGACCCGGCACGACGCGTGGGCGGCGGCCGGCTCGCCGACGCTGCTCGACCGGCTCAAGGCGCGGGTCGCGGAGCTCCGCTCCGAGCCGCGCTCCTTCGAGCTCAGCGACGAGGTCGAGTCTGGCCTGGACCGCATCCTCGCGGAGGTGGAGGCGCACCGGCCGGGGACGTGAACCGGCGGCGGGCTCGGTTGCGCCCGACCTCTTCAGCGCACTCGCTCTGCGGTCGATAGAGCCTCCATGATCGCGCGATCGCATTCGCCGAGGGGCAGGGCGATCCCGAATGAAGGAGGGCATATGCATGCCGATGCGGCTACCCGTCACAGGTACCGGAAGATCACACTCTGGCTCTGGATCGTGGCCCTGGCCTTCTTCATCTCCGGCACGACCCTCGACTTCATCGCGGGCGCCGCCTTCGACACGTACCTCTCCCTCGCAGGCTGCGTGTTGGCGGTCGTCGGTGTCGTCTGGACGGCGGTCCGCTTGCGACAGGGCGACTGACCGCGGGCCCCACGAAGCAGGCCCGACCGCTCGTCCGGCGGCAGGTGGCCGCCTGAGGGCGGGCCTGGCGTCGCCTGCTCGCGGCCCGCCGCTTCGCCGCGCGGCCCGGCTGTACCAGTACCTCGAGCGGGATGCCGAGCCCCGCGTGCAGGGCGCGGATCATGCAGGTGCTGAGGCCGCGCTTTCGCGCAAGCACCTCCGACACCCGCGCCCGGCTGCCCAGGTAGGGCTCGAGATCCTTGCGCGAGAGCCCCGCTCGTCCATCACGAAC
Organism: uncultured Thermoleophilia bacterium; assembly: GCA_903921965.1. Next base: position 4,985 of record CAIXSE010000889.1, read on the forward strand.
AGGATGGCGTCCACGGGGTCCGCAAGCTCCATCGGCCACCGCCGCTCCTCGTACATCTCGATGACGAGTGCGAGGAGCTGCAGCTCGTCCGGCTCGGGCGTACCCGGCTCCGGGGCGGCGTCCAGGAGCCGGTCCAGCTCCCGGAGCGCCTCCGCATGCTCATGATCGTCGTGGATGAGATGGGCCAGCTCAGAGCCGCCGGCGATCGTACTCGGCGTGCGTGCCGACGGCGGGGATCCGCACGATGCCCTTGGCGCAGTCGACGCGGGCGGCGGTGCGGCAGGCGCTCCCATGACTCGGAACACGACCACTCCTTCCCTCACGAGGCTCGCGCTGGGATACCGCTCGCGCAGCGCGGCCGGACCGCTCCACGAGGCCTCGCGGACCCCTTTGACCGGGACGCCCAGGCCGGTCCTCGTCTCCCCGTGGTCGTGCATGAACCCGGCGACGAGGTGGCGGCCGGCGAGGCGCACGGCCCACCCCTCCGCCCGCCGAGGGTCTCTGACGGGCGCTCCCAGTTTGGGAACATCATGCCACCGGGCCTGGCGTTCTCGCCGTGGGTGCAGGGCGGCCGCGGCGCCTTGCGGCAGCGCCCGCCCGCGAGCCTCGGTGATAGACTCCGGCCGTGCTCGCCGTGTCCGTCACCAGCATCGGCACCATCAACCGCGCCTGCGGTCTCTAGACCCGGCTGCCCTGCGGCGGCCGGGCCCCCGCGCGTCACGCGGCGGCTCCCCCCAGTCCCCCGACCGTCACCCGACCCGTCACCGGACCCACCAGCGAGGTAGCCGACCATGAGCGCCCGAATCGACCCCATCGCCCCGCGTCTCTCCTGGAACGTGCTGACGCCCCAGGACCTCGTGCGCATCCACGAGGCCACGCTCGAGGTGCTCGCCGAGGTGGGATGCCGCTTCCCCAGCGAGGTGTCGCTGGACGTGCTGGAGCGGAACGGCTGCCTCGTGGACCGCGCGACCGAGATGGTGCGGTTCCCCAGGGCGGTGGTCGAGGAGGCGCTCGGGCGCGCGCCGCACGAGTATCTGCTTGCGGCGCGCGATCCGGAGTGCGACCTGCGCATCGACGGCCGCCACTGCTACCTGAGCAACGACGGCTCCGGCCTCTCGGTCTGGGACCACGCGAAGGGCGAGAAGCGGCCGAGCACGAAGGTGGACGCGGCCACGAGCGCGCGCTTCGTCGACGCGGTCCCCGAGCTCAGCTACTACTGGGGCCCGGTGGTCACGAGCACCGACGTGCCGCCGGCGAGCAAGGCGCTGCACGACGCGGAGGCCGTGTTCAACAACACGACGAAGCACTTCCAGACGGTGACGACGCAGCGCGCGCTGCCCATGCGGTACCTCGTCGAGATGGCGACGGTCATCGCCGGGGGCACCGACGAGCTGCGGGCGCGGCCCATCGTGAGCTCCATGCAGTGCGCCGTCGACCCGCTGGGGCACGACGGCGCGAACCTGGAGGCCAACCTGGTGGCCGCCGAGTACGGCCTCCCCTGCGGCGTGATGCCGATGCCGATGGCCGCCGGCACGAGCCCGGCGACCATGGCCGGCACGCTGGTCGTGCACAACGCCGAGGCGCTCAGCGGCATCGTGCTGCTGCAGCTGGCATCGCCCGGCGTGCCCTGCTTCGTCTCGGCCGCGCCGAGCGTCATCGATCTCATGACCGGCGGCTACACCGGCGGCGGCGCCGAAGACTACCTGCTCGCAACCGCCTGCTGCGAGCTCGCCCACTTCTACGGGCTGCCCATCGCGATGGGCACCATGGCCACAGGCGCCAAGGAGCCCGACTGGCAGGCCGCCGTTGACGACTCGCTGAGCACCTTCGCCAGCGTCATGGGCCACGCCGACATGATGAACGGCGCCGGCCTGCTCAACGGCTCGAAGATCCTGAGCTACCCGCACATGGTCATGGAGACCGAGATCTACCGCATCGTGAAGCGCATGGCGGGCGGCATCGTCGTGGACGAGGACAGCCTGGCGCTCGACGTCATCAAGACGGTGGGCCAGGGCGGGACGTACCTCGTGGAGAAGCACACCCGTGACCACATGCGCGAGCTGTGGCGGCCGCGGGTGTGGGACCGCGAGCCGTACGACTCGTGGCTGCAGGGCGGGAAGCGCGGCGCCCTCGAGAAGGCGACGGAGATCGCCGACGAGATCCTGGCGACGCACCAACCGGAGCCGCTGCCGGAGGACGTCGCGGCGGAGCTGAGCCGCATCGTGGCGCGCGCCGACGCCGAGTTGGCGGGCGCGTGATGGGCGACGAGACCGCGGTCGTGGCGGCCGCGCCGCCGGCGCCGTCGAGGCTGGCGCTCCGCGTGCTGAGCGATGCCGATGCGCGGCGCGTGCACGCGGCCGCGCTGGAGCTGCTGGGCGCGGCGGCGGGCGACGCCGAGGCCGCCGCGCACGCCGCGCCCGAGTCCTTCGTGCTCGCGGGGCGCGTCCCGGAGCGCGACGTGCGGCTCGGCGGCGCCGGCCTGCTGCTGGCCACCGGCGGGCCGGC
>CAIXSE010000890.1 GCA_903921965.1 uncultured Thermoleophilia bacterium
CGTCGAGGTGCGCGGCGAGGTCTACCTGCCGCTCGCCGCGTTCGCGCGGCTCAACGAGGCGCGCCTCGCCGAAGGTCTCCCCGCCTTCGTCAATCCGCGCAATTCCGCCGCCGGGTCCATCCGCCAGCTCGACCCCAAGCTGGCGGCATCCCGGCCGCTCGACGTGTGGTGCTACGCCGTCGGCTACAGCGAGGGCCTGGACCTGCCGGACCATCACAGCGCCCTGGAGTGGCTGCGCTCGCAGGGCTTCCGCGTGAACCCCGGCATCGTGACGGTCCCCGACATCGAGGGCGTCGCCGCGGCGTGCCGGCGCTGGGAGGAGCGCCGCGGCGAGCTCGATTACGACATCGACGGCGCCGTCGTGAAGGTCGACCAATACGAGCTGCAGGCCGCCCTCGGCAGCGTCGCGCACGACCCGCGCTGGGCGATCGCCTTCAAGTTCGCGCCCACGACCGTGGTCACGCGCCTGCACAGCATCGAGGTCAACGTGGGCCGCACCGGCGTGCTCACCCCGTTCGCTGTGCTGGGGCCGGTGTTCGTCGGCGGCGTGACGGTGGAGCGCGCGACCCTGCACAACGAGGACGACATCCGCCGCAAAGACATCCGCCCCGGCGACGATGTCATCCTCCAGCGCGCCGGCGACGTGATCCCGCAGGTCGTGGGGCCGGCGCTCGACGGCGCGGTCGAGGAGGACGGGCAGCGCGTGGAGCGCTCCACGCGGCACGCCGCCCTGCCCGAGTGGGCCATGCCCGAGAGCTGCCCCGCCTGCGGCTCGCACGTGGTGCGCGAGACGGGGGAGGTGGCGGTGCGCTGCCCCAACCGCTCGTGCCCCGCCCAGCTGGTCGAGAGCATCAAGCACTTCGTGAGCAAGGGCGCGATGGACATCGAGGGGCTCGGCGAGGAGAACGTGACGACGCTGTTCGCGCGGGGGCACATAGCGAACGTCGCGGACATCTACGACCTCGCCGCCCGGCGCTCCTCGATCATGTGGCTGCCCGGCTGGTCGTCGAAGAAGAAGATCACGCGCGGCGGGGAAGAGGTGGCGCTCGAGATCACCGGCACGAAGCTCCTCGACAAGATCCTCGCCGCCGTCGAGCAGTCCAAGCAGCAGCCGTTCCACCGCGTCCTGTTCGCGCTGGGCATCAGGCACGTGGGCGGGGTGACGGCGCAGGCGGTCACCGCCGCGTTCCCCTCGATCGAGGCCCTGCTGGCGGCCGACGCGGAGCAGCTGGCGGCGGTGCCGGGCGTCGGGCCCGTCGTGGCCGAGGCCGTCGTCCAGCACCTGGCCGACGAGCACAACCGGACGACCGTGGAGAAGCTGCGCGCGGCCGGCCTGCGCATGGTCGAGGACAGCCCCGGGCCTTCCGGCGGACCGCTCTCCGGGCTGACCTTCGTGCTGACCGGCAAGCTGCCGTCGCTGTCGAGGAGCGAGGCTCAGGGCTTGATCGAGGCGGCCGGCGGCAAGGTGACCGGCTCGGTCTCGAAGGCGACCGACTACGTGGTCGCCGGCGAGGACGCCGGGTCGAAATACGCGAAGGCGCGAAAGCTCGGGGTCGCGATCGTCTCCGAAGAAGAGCTCAGGGGGCTCCTGGCCGGCGGCGCCTCTGGCGACGGCGCCGACGACGACCCCGGTCCGGCGCAGCTCACGCTGGGCTGACAGAGCATCGGTTTCCCTTCTCGCGCCGGTGCCGCCCGGCCCGTCACAGCCGCCGCCGCCCCGGCCTTCGCGCCGCCGGCGGTGCCCGTGCTGACCGCGGGGTCAAGTCACCGGGCGGGGGACTCCTGAGCTGTCAAACCGCTTTGAAAACGACCAGGACCTCTGCAAGGGTCGCAGGGTAAAGACCCTGCTCGATTCACGGAGCGCAACACTCAGTTAATAAATACTTCATATTCCGTTCGTAGTCTGTGCCTTGCGAGCGCTTCCCGTCTCCGAGAAGCCCGCTGCCAGCGACCAAGCGCTGGTACCTCCTATCTTCTTCTTGGTCCGCCCCGGCCCCGGGCGGACCAAGGCCTGAAGGCTGGAGCGGCCTCCGCCCCCCAACGCGGGAGTCC
>CAIXSE010000891.1 GCA_903921965.1 uncultured Thermoleophilia bacterium
CTCGGCGCTGGCGGTCAAGGTCATCGAGTCGGTCGGCGTGGTCGAGGCGCTGTGGCTGCGCACGGCGATCGCCGCCGTGATCCTCGCCTGCCTGCGCCCGCGGACGCTGCGCCTGCCCCCGCGCGGCCGGCGCCTGCGGCTGGCCGCGCTCGCCCTGGCCCTGCTGGGCATGAACGGCAGCTTCTACTTCGCCATCAGCCAGGTGCCGGTGGGCCTGGTGGTGGCCATCGAGTTCACCGGCCCGCTGGTGGTGGCGGTCATCGGCAGCCGCCGGCCGCTGGACTACGTCTGGATCGCTCTGGCCGGCGCCGGCGTGGTGGTGCTGGCCGGCCCGTCGAGCTCGGTCACCGCCCTTGGGCTCACCGCCTGCCTGATGGCGGCCTTCTTCTGGGGCCTCTACATCGTCCTCGCGAAGCACGCCGTCAGCGACATGGACCCTCTCAACGTCACGACGCTCATGCTCATGGGGTCGGCGATCCTCATCACGCCGGCGCTGCTGGTCACCGGGCCCGTGGTGAGCGGCCACGGGAGCGGCATCCTCCTCGGCGCCTGCGTCGCGGTGCTCTCGTCGGCGTTCCCGTACTGGCTCGAGCTGGTCGGCCTCCGGCTGGTGAAGGCGTCGACGTGGGGGGTGCTGCTGAGCGTGGAGCCGGCGGTCGCCGGCCTCACCGGCTTCCTCGTCCTGGGGCAGACGCTGAACTGGCTGGAGATCGCCGCCATGGGCGCCGTCATGGTCGCGGCGGCCGGCGCCAGCTGGACGAGCGGCGCCGGGGAGGAACTCGAGGTCCCGACGGCGTGACGCCGGCGGCGGCGCCGGCCGGCACGAGGGTCCGAGGGCACCGCGGCCGGCGGGTCGCCTCGTTACCTGTCGCCGTGTTCCGGCCTCACGGAAGCCGGGCGAGCAGCGCGCCCATCTCTTCCATGCTGAACCCTTTGAGCGTCGTGGTGGTCATGTAGCCGTTGGCCGTCACTCCCGCGGCCCACGTGACGGCGATCTCGTCACTGGGCGCCTCGCCCACGGTGACCATGTCGTACTCACCCATGGTGGCGACGACGGCGATCGTCTTGCCGCCCATCGCCTCCCACGTCGCCTTGGCCTCTTCGACCCGTTTCGGCCAGCCCTTCATGTCGCCGGCCCCTTTGGCCGTGAACTTCAACAGCCCGACGTAGAGCGGCATGGTTGGAACCCCCTTCTCCAGCTGGTGTGCGCTCGGGATCGCCGGCCGCGGCCCCCGGTTTGGTGTACCCGGACGCGGCCGTCGGGAAAGGGGATGCCCGTTTGGCCGGGCGCGGTCCGGCCGGCGGCAACGCCGCGCCCCTTGCCGGGCCGCTGATTCCGTGCTAGATTTGCGCACTTTCCACAGTTCAGTGGGTGGCTACGCACAAATCCCCGCTCGTGGCGCAGCCATCCCCCGGACCCGTCTGACGAGGTTGCGATGAGCGAGAGCCTGACACGACTCCCGAGCACACCCGGCCCCGATTCCGACTGCGCGCCCGGCAGCGCCTGCGCGATGCGCCGCCTGGACGACGACCTGCCCGCGGCGCGCGAGCTCATCGACAAACCCGAGGGCGTGGGCCTGTTCGACCTGCGCACCAAGGATGACGGCGTCAGTGCCTGCACGCTGTGCGGCGTCTGCGCCAAGAAGTGCCCCGTGAGCTGCATCGACGTGCGCCGGCACGGCAAGCTCGCCAAGGGTCAGGGTGCCACGCTGCGGCTCGGCTCGATCCGCGTCGACGAGAGCCGCTGCATCGGCTGCAACCACTGCGTCGAGGTGTGCGCCTTCGACGCCCTCGTCCCGACGCCGGCCTTCGAGCGCCGCCGCGACTTCTTCCGCACGCTCGCCACCAAGGAGCAGGGCCTCGCCTCCGGTCACGGCCTCTGCTCGGGCTGCGGCGCCTCCGTCGTCGTCAACCTCGTGCTCAACGCCCTCGAGGGCCCCTACGTCGCCTCGGCGGCGACCGGCTGCCTCGAGGTCTCCACCACGCGCTACCCGTACACCTCGTGGCGCGGCAGCTTCATCCACACGCTCTTCGAGAACTCGGCCGCCACGCTCTCGGGCGTCGAGACCGCCTACCGCGCCCTGAAGAAGAAGGGCGCGATCGACGAAGACGTGAAGTTCATCGCCTTCGGCGGCGACGGCGGCACCTACGACATCGGCCTGCAGGCGCTCTCCGGTGCCATGGAGCGGGGCCACGACATGCTCTACGTGTGCTACGACAACGGCGCCTACATGAACACCGGTTTCCAGCGCTCCAGCGCCACCCCCATCGGCGCCTGGACCTCGACGAGCCCGGTGGGCAGTGAGAGCATGGGCAAGCTGCAGCACAGCAAGAACCTCACGGAGATCATGGTGGCGCACCGCCTGCCCTACGTGGCGCAGGCGTCGCCCCACGACCCGCTCGACCTGGTGCGCAAGGCGAAGAAGGCGCTGCAGACCAAGGGCGCCACCTTCCTCAACGTCCTCTCGCCGTGCCCGCGCGGCTGGCGCACCGAGAACGA
>CAIXSE010000892.1 GCA_903921965.1 uncultured Thermoleophilia bacterium
CGACAGGCTCGTGTTCGCCGGCTGGGTCGGTCACGACGTCCTGCCGCAGTGGCTGCGCGCCGCCGACCTGCTGGTGCTGCCCTCCGACGCCGAGGGGCTGCCGACGGTCGTCGTCGAGGCGCTGTCGTGCGGCACCCCCGTCGTGGCGAGCGCCGTGGGCGGCGTCCCGGCGCTCGTGACCGGCGGCGTCACCGGCGTGCTCCTCCGCGACCGCACGGCCGCCGCGCTGGCGGACGCGGTGCGGGACGCGCTCGCGCGCCCGTGGCGGCGGGAGGACCTGGTGGCTTCCGTGGCCGGCTTCTCCGCGGAGCGGGTCGGCCGGCAGGTCGGCGCGGTCCTGCGGCAGGCCGCGGGGCGCTGACCGTGGCCCGGCCGGAGGCGCCCGGCCTCAGCTCCCGGTGGTGCGCCGGCGGACCGCCTCGGTGAGCGCCGCGCGCCGCTCGGCCGGCACCAGCGCCTTGGCGCGTTCGCCGGCCGTCAGCAGCGCGGCGAGCAGCAGCACGCCGGGACCGGGACGGGCCGGAGCCGGGCGTGCGGCGAGCAGGTCGGAGCGGAGTCCCTCCGCCGACCGCAGCCACGCCTCGCACCCCCGCCGCATCGCTTCGCGCGCCCGCCCGCCGGCTTCGCGTGCCGTGCGCAGGTCCACCGGTGCGGGACGGTCCGGGTCGAAGAGGAAGCCGTCGACCCCGTCGCCGATGTACTCGTTCATGGTGGGGCTGTCGGCGGCGACGACGGCGAGCCCCATGGCCATCGCCTCCAGGAAGGTCATGCCGATGCCCTCGTACCTCCGCGGAGCGAAGAACACGTCGCAGTCGGCCAACAGGTCGAGGTACTGGGCGCGGCCGAGGACGCCGTCGCAGAACGTGACCTTGTAGTCGCGCACGTCCCGGGCGGTGATCGGCGACGCGCTGAGGCCCGGGTTGGGGGCGCGCCGCACGGTGGTGCGCGACACGGCGGCGGGGTCCACGGTGGCGCGCAGCAGGTCGAAGCGCGTGTAGCCGCGGTCCCAGAAGAACAGGCGCAGCCCGTCGCCGGCCGTGCGCCGCTGCGGCACGAGCTCCGGGTCGGGGAAGTAGGTGTAGTCGCTGACCGGGATCCCGTACCGCCGCGCGGTCGCGGAGAGGGCGCGGCAGAACGAGAGGACGCGCACGCCGGTGCGGGCGAAGACCTGCCAGAACACCGCGGGGCTGTGCACCGCCGAGTCGTACATGGGCACCCACACCGCCGGCGTGCGGAGCCGGAACAGCTCGCCGGGATCGGCGAGCGTCTGCCAGAACACGGCCACGTCGGCTCTCTCGGCGTCGATGCGCGCCGCGCTCACGTTGGCGCCGCGGCGCCAGCTCTCGGAGTCGATGGCGATGACGTCGGCCCACTCGCCGAGGAGTGTGGTGAAGAAGGCGCTGGAGCGGGTGACCTTGTGGAAGGAGTGGTCGACGAAGACGATGCGGGGCCGGCCGTTCACGCCTCGGCGCCGTCTGCGGGCGGTTCGTCGAGGAAGGTGTCGCCCGGGGTCCGGGCCATGCCGCGCACGAGGCCGACGAGGATCCCGGCGGCGATGACCGGCTGGTAGGTCGCGATACCGTTGATCATCGACATGACGACGAACGCGGCCATGGCCCCCAGCACGAGGGTGGCGTACGCCTTGGCCGGGGAGGACTGGGCGGGGTCGCGCAACACGGCGAGCGGCGAGAGCGTCATCCAGACGAGCACGACGAGGTAGCAGACGCCGAGGACGAGACCGCCGATGAGGACGAAGTCGAGGAAGTCGTTCTGCGCGCCCACGTTGAGCGTGAGCGTGGACATCATGACCTTCGCGGGCGCGTCGGCGCCGCGGCCCAGGAGGGCGTGCGGCAGGGTGTCGAACGCCTTGTGCACGGCCGTCGTCCAGATCTCGACCCGCCCGTTGCCGGCGCCGCCCCGGGCGGCGCCCGAGGACGACAGGACGGTGAGGTCGCTGAGCCGGTACGTGATGCTCGCGCGCACGATCCACACCATCGCGGCCGCGACGGCGATGACGACGAGCGCCGCGATGCGGGCCCCGCCGCGCCCCCAGATGGCGGCCGCGACGAACGCCGCCAGGACGACGGCGGCGCCGATGTAGGCGGTGCGGACGTAGGAGA
>CAIXSE010000893.1 GCA_903921965.1 uncultured Thermoleophilia bacterium
CCGCACTCCATCCCTGGCGCACGCTGGCGGCGTACGCGCTGCTCATCGTCCTCGCGGTGCTCAGCGTCGCCGGCCTGCTGAACAGCGGGCTCACCTCCGACAGCAGGTTCCGCGCGAGCGAGCCCGACAGCGTGGTGGCCGACCGTCTCATCCAGGACCGCCTGAGCGGCCCGCACAAGGTCACCGACTTCGTGATCGTCAGATCGGCGGACCTGACGGTCGACCAGCCCGCCTTCAAGGCACACGTGCAGGAGGTCGCCGCGAAGATCGGCGCGCTCGGCGGCGACGTCGTCGCCGGCACCTCCAGCTACTACGCGACCGAGGACCCCGGCCTCGTCTCCAGGGACAGGCACGCGACGCTCATCCCCGTCATCATGACGGGCAGCGTCGACGACGCGATGAAGAACGTCGGCCGGGTGCACGAGGCGGCCATGACCGGCCAGACCGACGGCTTCACCATCGCGCAGTCCGGCGACGCCAGCCTCAACCAGATGTTCACGGAACTCGCCGAGAAGGACCTCTCCCGCGGCGAGATCTTCGGCGTCCCCGCCGCGCTCATCGTGCTGGTCGTCGTCTTCGGCGCCGTGCTGGCGGCGACGATGCCGCTGGTGCTCAGCGTGATCAGCATCATCCTGGCCCTGGCCATCACCGCCCTCATCGGCCAGGTCTTCCCGGTCAACGTCTTCGTGCTCAACATCCTCACCATGATGGGCCTGGCGGTGGGCATCGACTACACGCTGTTCGTGATCTCCCGCTACCGCGAGGAGCGCGCCCGCGGTCTGCAGAAGATCGACGCCATCGCCGCGACGGGAGCCACCGCGAGCCGTGCCATCCTCTTCAGCGGCATGACCGTGGTGCTCGCCATGATCGGCATGGTCATCGTGCCCATCGACATCATGATCGGCATGGGCATGGGCGTGATGCTCGTCGTCTTCGCCACGCTGCTCACCGCGCTCATCGCGCTGCCCGCCGTCGTCAGCCTCCTGGGCGACAAGGTCGACGCGCTGCGCGTGCCCTTCCTGGGGCGTGCGGCCGCGAGGCGCGCCGCCAGCGGCGGCGGCGTCTGGGAGCGGCTCGCGCACAGCATCATGCGTCGCCCCGTGATCTGGCTCACCGTCGCCGTGGTCGGGCTGCTCGCCGTCGCCGCCCCGGTCTTCATGATGGACAGCGGCAGCCCCACGCAGAGCGCCGGCTACCTGCCCGACGGCCACTACGCCAAACAGGGCTGGACGATGCTCGACCGCGAGTTCTCCCTCGGCGAGGCCAACCCCCTGCAGATCGTGGTGGACGGCCGGGCGGGCGACGGCGCCGTGCAGCAGGGCATCGCCCGGCTCCAGCAGGCGATGAAGGACGACGGCCACTTCGCCGCCGTCCAGGCCACGTCCAACAAGGCCGGCGACCTGACGCTGCTGACCACCGCGCTCGCCGGCGACCCCGTCGGAGATGCCACCCAGGCGCAGGTCAAGCACCTGCGCGACGACCTGGTCCCCGCGGCCTTCGTCGGCACCCCGGCCAAGGTGTACGTCACCGGCACCACGGCCGGCGTGGTCGACTACCTCGGCTTCTTCGACGCCTGGCTGCCGGTGGTGCTGCTGGTCGTCCTCGGCCTGAGCTTCGTGCTCCTGCTGGTGGCTTTCCGCTCCATCGTCATCCCGGTGCAGGCGATCCTCATGAACCTGCTGAGCGTCGGCGCCTCCTACGGGCTGCTGGTGCTGGTGTTCCAGAAGGGCATCGGCGCGGGTCTTCTCGGCCTGACCCAGGTGGAGAGCATCGAGGCCTGGGTGCCGCTCATGCTCTTCGCCCTGCTCTTCGGCCTCTCGATGGACTACCAGGTGTTCCTGCTCAGCCGCATCAAGGAGCGCTACGACCAGACCGGCGACACGCGTGAGGCCGTGGGCTACGGCGTCGGCCGCACCGCCGGCATCATCACCGGCGCGGCCGCCATCATGGTCTGCGTGTTCGGCGGCCTGGCCACCGGCGAGATGGTCGTCTTCCAGCAGATGGGCTTCGGCCTCGCGGTCGCCATCCTCATCGACGCGACCGTGGTGCGCACGATCGTCGTGCCGGCCACCATGGAACTGCTCGGCGACTGGAACTGGTACCTGCCGCGCTGGCTGCAGTGGCTCCCCAACGTGAGCATCGAGGGCCGCCGCGCGCCGGAGACGGACGACCTCGGACGGACCGGCGAGCACGCGCCCGAGAGCGGCAAGGGCCGCTCCCGCCGCGAGCGCGAAGGCGCCGGGTACGCGCACGACGCCCGCAATCCCGCGTGGAACCCCACGCCGGCGTCGGAGCGGGCGCGCACCGACTGACGAGGCGCGCGTCCACGCACGAGAAAGGGGGCGGGGAGCCTGTCGGCTCCCCGCCCCTTTCTTCAGTCCAGCAGCCGTGCGTAGAGCATCCGGGCGGCGCGCTCGCCTCGGGCTCCGCGAGTCGCACGGAGCGCCCCGCACTCGTCGCGTTCAGCCGGTCTTGGCGATGATCCTGCGCATCTCGTCGGCGCTGCGCGCCGGCAGGGTGAGCGAGCGCAGGTTGCCCTGCGAGCTCAACAGCAGGAGGAACGCGGTGGCACTGTCGTCGTCGGGGAAGGTGGAGACGGCGACGAGATCGTAGGGGCCGGTCGTCCAGTAGACCTCGAACGAGCCCCCGAACTTGCCGGCCAGCTTCCGCGCGGCGTCCGCGCGATCGACGGTGTCTTTGAAGGCCTTCACACCCTCGTCGGTCCAGGTGATGAGACTGACATAGGTCGACATGTCCTCTCCTCTCGAGAGACTCCGTACCACGACTCTATGCCCGCTACTCTGGGGCCTGACGCCCGCCGGCGGCGACACCGGACGGCCTTCACACGACTCGTCAGACCGCCGGCCGACGCGTGGACTCGAACGCGCCCCGTCCAGCCCTGTCCGGAGTGAGAAGTGGTGCCCCCGGGCTGGATCGAACAGCCGACACCAGGTTTAGGAA
>CAIXSE010000894.1 GCA_903921965.1 uncultured Thermoleophilia bacterium
GCCAGGGCTACAGCGACCCATACGCCGACCCCTACGGCCAGGGCTACAGCGACCCATACGCCGACCCCTACGGCCAGGGCTACAGCGACCCATACGCCGACCCCTACGGCCAGGGTCTCGGGAACGGCGTGTTCTGAGCCGGACCCCTCTGACCACCCCGCGCGCGGGGCCGGGAGCCACTCGCGACGGCTCCCGGCCCCGCGCGCGTTCGTCTGGCGCGTGCCGCCACGTGTCCGGGTGGCGGCAACGGCGCACCCGGGTATGAAGGGTGGGGAGCAGGTGCGGCGCGGACGCCGCGCAGGGGCGGACCCGGCGCGAGCCGGTGAAAGGACGTCATGGCGATCGTGCTCATAGAGCATCGTGTCGACGACTTCGAGGCCTTCAGGGCGGTGTACGTCGACGACGCCGACAGGCGCAGGCGGTTCGGGTCACTGGGAGGTCGCGTCTTCACGGCCGCAGACGACCCCGGCGAGGTGTTCGTCCTGCTCGAGTGGGACACCGAGGACAGGGCCCGGGACTTCGCGCTCTCCCTCGAGCTGCACCAGGCGGCCGAGTGGTCGGCCGGGGGCGTCTCCACGCGGCGCGTGCTCGTGCTCCGCGGAGCGCTGGACTCGCCCGTCTGAGGGCTCACGACAGAGACGACGTGGCCGCCCGCGGAGCAGACGGCCCGACCACGAGGAGGTTCACCATGAGTGACGGACACCTGCCCGGCGTGTACGTGAAGTTCCGCGAGTCGTATCCCGGTGTGGCCGGGGCGCTCGACGGCCTCGGAGAGGCCGTCGACGGGTCCGGCCCGCTCGACGAGAAGACCACCCGGCTCGTGCACCTGGCGCTGGCCGTCGGCGGTACGGCCGAGGGCGCCGTGAAGTCCAACGCGCGCAAGGCGCTGGCGGCCGGGGCCACCACCGAGGAGCTCCGTCACGTCGCGGTGATGGCGATCACCACCTGCGGCTTCCCCACGGCCATCGCCGGTTTGGGCTGGATCGACGAGGTGCTGGCCGCCGGCTGACGGGGCGCGGTGCTTCGGGCGCCGCCGGCGTCACCAGCCGAAGCGGCCGCCGTCGCGGGCGCACTTGTCGCGGCAGATGCGGTCCATCGCGGCGCGCACCGTGCGCGCCGCCAGCCAGCCCACCGTGGTCGCCGTGCCCGCGTACTCGAGCTCCGCGCCCGTGCCTGTGCAGGCGATGACGACGCTGTCGGTGCTCGTGCCCGCCGCCGGGTGGCCCTCGGGCGTGCGCACGTCCCACTCGGCCAGCGCCAGCGCCTTGGCCTCGGTGACGGTGATGACGGCGTTCACCATGGCGGCCGCGGTCAGGGCGCCCTCGACCAGCACCACGGCGTTGATCGTGCCGGGAAGCGGCGGCGCCGGGGGCGTCACGCCCGCAGCCGCGACGTTGCTCAGGCCCATGGAGACGACGGCGGTCACGACGAGACCGCCGTCCGCCGCCGTCTCGGCGCAGGCGTACTGCGTCTCGGCGGCGGTCATGAGGCCGATGAAGCCGCCGCCGACGCCCCGACCGGCGGCGAAGGCCCCGAGGTCGTCGGCCGGGCGGTCGCCGTCGTAGTCGTCGCGCACGTGGACGTTGAGCACGTGGTGCGCCGTCCCGAAGCCGCCGCCCGTCACGGCCGAGCTCAGCGTGCGCAGGGTCCGCCGGCTGTGGACGTGCACGGCCTCCGCGTCGATGGTGACCGTGACGCCGTCGATGGCGGCGGGGGTGGTGTGCGGCATGGTGGGGTCCCTCGGGTCCGCTGGCAGGGCGCGCGCAATCGTACCGCAGCCGCGTCGCGGCGCGTGCCGGCGGTTCGCGGAGCGCGGCCGGCGCCTTCGCATCCCGCGGCGCCGGGTATATACAGGACAGTATCAGTCCTGATAGTGCGGGAGGCCGTCATGTCGGCGCTCAGAGCAGTGGACCTGCAGTCACCCCTCGCGAGGCTCCTCAAGGCCCCGCGCTACGAAGTCATCCCGGTGCGTGGCATCGAAGACAGGACGGCGGCGCTCCCGGCCGGCGCGGCCGTCACCGTGACCGCGTCTCCCAGCCACGGGTTCGCGCGCACCCTCGAGGTGAGCGAGCACCTGGCGGCCGCGGGATACCACGTGGTGCCGCACTTCTCGGCGCGCATGATCGGCGGAAGGCAAGAACTCGCGGCCGCCGTGACCCGCATGCGCGAGGCGGGCGTGTCCGAAGCGTTCGTCGTGGGCGGCGACGCCTGGCCGCCGGCGGGCGGCTTCTCCGACGCGGAGCAGGTGCTGGAGGCGCTCGCGGCGCTGCCCGACCGCTTCCCGAGGCTGGGCGTCGGGGGCTACCCCGAAGGGCACCCCACCATCCCGTACCGCAAGCTCCGCGACGCCCTCCTCCGCAAGCAGGAGTACGCCGACTACGTGGCCACGCAGATCTGCTTCGACGCGGACGTGCTGCAGGCCTGGGTGGAGGAGATGCGCGGGCTCGGTCTCAGGCTGCCGGTCGTCGTCGGCCTGCCCGGGGTCGTCGACCGCAGGAAGCTGGCGGAGATCTCCCTGCAGACGGGGGTCGGCGCCTCGGTGCGCTACCTGATGAAGCACGGCCGCCAGATCGCGCGGTTCATGCGCCGCCGTACCTACGACCCGACGCCGCTGGCGACGGCCGTCGCCCGGCGTCTCGACCGCCCCGGCCTGGGCATCGAGGGCGTGCACCTGTTCACCTTCAACCAGGTCGAGGCCACGAGGACCTGGGTCGAGACGCTCTCGGCCTGAGTACCGGCACAGGGGTCATCCGGGGTCCACAGCAGCGGCGGGCGGCGCCTGCCGCCCGCCGCGGCCCCCGGAACGGGCCTCAGCGTGCGGTCACCCACACCTCAAGTGTCCCCCGTCGCACCCCGCGGGTGGCGTTGGGAGCGGCGGCAGGGTCGCGCCCGCCCGCCCGGTACAATGCTGCACGACCGGGCGAGAGCAGGGAGGCCGACGCTGGAGCGGGACGTGACGGAGTACGGAGTGAGGCCCGTGTGGCGCCCGGCCCGCCCGCGCCTGCGCCCACGGCACGTGCTCGTGAGCTGGGCCACGGCCGCCCTCGCGGTGTGGGTCGCCGCGCTCGTCGTCCCCGGCGTGGCCATCCAGGGCCTCGGAGGAGCTCTCATCGCCGCGGCGCTGATCGCCCTTCTCAACGCGCTCCTCCCGCCGCTGGTGGCGTCGCTGCGCCTTCCGTACATGCTCGCCCTGGGGTTCCTCCTCGTCCTCGTCGTCGACGCCTGGATCCTGAAGCTCGCGGCCGACCTCTCCGACCACACCTTCGCCGTGCGCTCGTTCGGCTGGGCGCTGGTCGCCGCGGTCGTGATCGCCGCCGCGACGGTGGTGCTGGAGATCCTGTTCGGGACCAACGACGACGACACGTACACCCTGCGCGTGACGCAGCGCATCGCACGGCGCTCGCGGCAGCGGGTCGTGACCGGCGTGCCGGGCCTCCTGTTCCTCGAGATCGACGGCCTCGCCGCTCCCGTGCTTCGGCGCGCCATGCGCGACGGCCACGCCCCCAACCTGGCGCGCTGGGTCGCGGAGGGCACCCACCGGCTCACCGAGTGGGAGACCGACCTCTCGTCGCAGACCGGCGCCTCCCAGGCCGCGCTCCTGCTCGGCTCCAACGACGACATCCCCGCGTTCCGCTGGGTCGAGAAGGAGACCGGGCGGGTGATGACGTGCTCGGCACCCGCCGACTGCGCCCTGATCGAGGAGCGGCGCTCCACCGGGGCCGGCCTGCTCGCCGGCGGCGGCTGCAGCCGCAGCAACCTGCTCTCGGGCGACGCCGACGAGGTCATCCTGACGATCAGCAGGATCGCCGCCGAGAAGCGCGCCAACCCCGGCTACCGCGCGTTCTTCGCGAACGGGTTCAACGTCACCCGCACGCTGGTGCTGTTCCTGTTCGAGGTGGCGCTCGAGTGGACGGCCGCGGCGCGAGGCATCCGCCGCGACATCCGTCCGCGCGGGCACCGCGGCGGCACGTACCCGTTCCTGCGCGCCGGTCTGGCCGTCGCCGTCCGCGACCTCACCGTGTACAGCGTGCTGACCGACATGATGACGGGCAAGCCCGCGGTGTACGCCTGCTTCGCCGGGTACGACGAGGTGGCCCACCACTCGGGGCTGGAGCGGTACGACACGCTCGAGGTCCTTCGCAAGATCGACCAGCAGATCGGGCGCATCGACCGGGCGCGGGCCTGTGCGGCGCGCCCGTACGAGATCGTGGTGCTGTCAGACCACGGCCAGACGCAGGGGGCCACCTTCAGGCAGCGCAACGGGTACGGGCTCGACGACCTCGTGCGCGCCTCAGTCGAGGCCGGCGACGTGACGGGCCTGGACACCGGCGACGAGAACACCACCGTGGTGCAACGCGCGCTGCAGGAGGCGACCGGCGCGCGCTCCCGGCGCGAGGGTGTGGGGACGGCCGGCCGGCGGGACGTGGTCGTGCTCGGGTCCGGCAACCTCGGGCTCGTCTACCTGATGGAGGAGCCGCGGCGCCTGACACTCGAGGAGATCGAGGCGCGGCACCCGCGCCTGCTCCCGGCGCTGCGGCAGCACCCGCACGTGGGCTGGCTGCTCGTGCGCTCCGCCGAGCACGGGGCGGTCGTCCTCGGGGCGGGCGGCGCCCGCTATCTCTCGGACGGCCGCGTGGAAGGCGACGACCCGCTCGCCGGGTTCCCGCCGACGGCCGCGGGGCACCTGCGGCGTACCGACGGCTTCGCCCACGTCGCCGACATCATGGTCAACAGCTTCTACGACGCGCAGCTCGACGAGGGCTGCGCGTTCGAGGAGCTGATCTCCTTCCACGGCGGCATGGGCGGCTCGCAGACCCGGCCGCTGCTGCTGTACCCCGCCGGCCTGCCGCTTCCCGACGGCCCCGTCGTGGGCGCGGAGGCGGCGCACCGCGTGCTCGCGGGCTGGCGGGTGCTGCTTCAGGGGGAACCGCCGGCGCGTCCGGCGACCCCCGGCGCGGGCACGCCGGACGCCGCCGTGCCGGGGGCACGTTGAGCACACCGCCCGCCGCCGGCGCGCACCGCCTCCTCGGCGACGAGGCGCGGCTCGCCGCTCTCGTGGCCGTGGGGTCACGGCTCCTCCTGCTGTGTGCCGCCCTCGCGACCACCTGGACGGTCGGCGTGCGCGAACGGTCCCTGTCGCTCAGGGACCCGGCGCACGCCGAGGCGCTGCGCGGCTTCCTCGGACGACTGCTGGGCCCGTGGGCGCACTGGGACGGCGTGTGGTTCGTGCGCATCGCCGCCGACGGGTACCGCGCCCACTGGGACAGCCAGGCCTTCTTCCCGCTGTACCCGCTGCTGGTGCGTGTGGCCGCGACCGGCGTGGGCGACTACGTCGTCGCCGGCCTGGTCGTCTCCCTGGCCGCCTACGCCGGCGCCATGGTCGTGCTGTTCAAGCTCGCGCGAGCCGAACTCGGTGCGCGAGTGGCGCTGTGGAGCGTCGTGCTCGTCTCGGTGTTCCCGACGGCGCTCTTCTTCCAGGCGGTGTACAGCGAGTCGCTGTTCCTGCTGCTCACACTGCTCGTCTTCTGGTGGGCCCGCGGCGGCCGCTGGGCGCTCGCCGGTGCGGCTGGTCTGCTGGCTGTGCTCACGCGCAGCTCGGGGCTGCTCCTCGTCCTGCCGCTGGCCCTGCTGTGGTGGGAGCAGCGGCGCGGGGCGCCGCTGCGTCTGCCCGGCGGGCCCGCGGCGCGGAACGCCGCCGCGCCGCCGGCGGGCGGGTCCGGTCCCGCGGCGCCTGCCGCCGCCGGGCCGGCCGCCGTCTCGCGGCCCCGGCGTCTCTCGTGGCTCTGGATCCTGCTGGTGCCGGCCGGCCTGGGCGTCTACATGGCGTATCTCTGGCTGGCCTTCCGGCAGGCGACGCTGTTCAGCACCGTCCAGGCCGCGTGGGGCCGGGAGCCGTCGCTGCCCACGACCGCGGTGTGGCGCGGCACCGTCAGTGCGGTCCGCGCCGTGGCATGGCTCGCGACGCACGGCCCCGCCGCCGTGCTCGGCACCCACACCGCCAGCGGGGGACTGGAGAGCGACGTCATCGCGAACCTGCTCGAGTTCACGGGGTTCGCGGCCGCCGTCGCCATGCTGGCGGCCTGCTGGCGCAAGCTGCCGGCGGCCTGGACGCTCTACGCCCTGGCCGCCCTGGTCTTCCCGCTCATGTACTCCACGGAGGCGCGGCCCCTGTACAGCCTGCCGCGCTTCGTCGTCGTCGTCTTCCCGCTGTTCGTGGGCGCGGCCGCGGTGCTGGCGCCGCGCCGGTTCTGGCGCGCCCTCGTCACCGCCGTGTTCCTCGTCCTGCTCGTCTTCTCGACGGTCCTGTTCGCGAGCTTCATCTGACGCCGGGCCGCGCCGGCGGGGGGAGCGCGTCGCCCCGCCCGCGGCCCGCCTCAGCGCTCCCCGCCGGCCTCCCCGGGCCCCGCCCCGTGTCGCGCGCCCAGTTCCTCACCGAGGACGTGCTCGAACGCGTCGTCGCCCGCGCGTGGCCCCGCGGGCGCGTCGTCCGCCTCGGTGACCGCGGTCCCGTCGTCGGCGACTGCGACCACCCGGTTGCCGCGCGTCCCGCCGTCGGCCACCCGCGGCACCTCGTCCTGCGCCTTCCGCTGCAGGCGGAAGATCAGCAGGCCGAGGCCCACGACCACCGCCAGCACCACCACCGTGACGATCGCGACTGCGACCATCGCGCCTCCCTTCTGGTCAGCCGAGAAGGATGTAACCGGCTGGTCCTAGACACTCGTCCCATTGGACCGCCACCCACTCGGCACTATCGTACCTGTCAGAGCCGACCTCCCCTCTTAGCATTGACTCGCCAGGCTTTGCTTACCCCGGTCGGTTCTACAAAGTGGAGCGGCCCGCCCAGCGGGCCGCTTCCATTTTCTTCACCTTCCGCTCGCACCCCCTCTGCGCAGGAAGCGTCCCTGTGGCGGCGAAGTCCCTCGCGGGCCGTCCGGCGGGCCTGCATGTGTGCCGCCGCCGTGAAGCTTCCCAGACCGTGGTCCGTGAAAGCCGTGGGCGCCGTTCCCGGGCGCCGGCGAACCAGGAGGTGTGACCGCTGAACGTCAGCATCGACCGCGACGCGTGCGTCAGCTGCGGCGCCTGTGAAGAGACCTGTCCCGACGTGTTCAAGCTCGACGACGACGACATCTCCACCGTCATCGCCACCGGCATCGCCGGTCAGGAGGACTGCATCCTCACAGCCGCCGAGGAGTGTCCCGCCGACGCCATCATCGTCGACGAGGGCTGAGGGCGCGGGTTGAGAAGCACGGCACCCGCCCCCATACTCAGGCCTCGGCTTCGGACGGCTTGCAAGGGAGTCTCCATCAGATGATCGTGTTCGAAGACGTCACGAAGATCTACGACCCGGACGTGGTCGGCCTCCAGAACTTCACCTGTCACATCGGCAAGGGCGAGTTCGTGTTCCTTGTCGGGCCCTCGGGCTCGGGCAAGTCCACGCTCATCAAGCTCATCCTGAAGGAACTGCGGCCCGACAGCGGCCGTATCCTCGTGGCCGGCCGCAACCTCGGCACGCTGCGCGGCAGCAAGGTGCCGCTCCTGCGGCGCAACATCGGCTGCGTCTTCCAGGACTTCAAGCTGCTGCCCAACAAGACCGTCCACGACAACGTCGCCTACGCGCTCGAGGTGGTCGGCGAGCCGCGGAAGTCGATCCGC
>CAIXSE010000895.1 GCA_903921965.1 uncultured Thermoleophilia bacterium
CAAGAGGACTCCAGAGGCGTGCAGCGCTGCACGCGGGAGGCGACGATCCGCCGGTGGCACGTGACGGCCACCCTCGTCCGGCGGGGAGCCACTGGTGAGACCGGCCCGCGGGCCGGTCTTCGTGCTTTGGGGACCGGCCCCTCGGGAGCCCGGGGCCGCACCGGGGAGAGGGGGAGCCTATGTCCACTGGTCGTGCACCGTGCGGCGCGACGCCCGCCGTCAGGCGCGCCGCGTCGCGGTACCCACGGAGGACCAGACCATGAAGAAGGTACTTCTCGTCGCCGCGCTCGCGGCGGCCTGTCTGCTGCTGCTGGCGGCACCGGCCTTCGGCGGGCGCAAGACCGAGCCTCTCCGCCCGCCCGAGGGGTCGGCGGTCGTGTGGGACGGGTGGTGGTTCGAGTACACGAGCGCCGAGGACACCGGCACGTGGTGGATGTGCAACGACCCGACGTGGCCGGGCGGCGACCCGGTCTTTCCCGACTACAAGCCGGTCTCGCTCGACCAGCCCATCATCCACTTCGGCATGTGGATCGGCGTGGATTACGGCTTCATGAAGAACGTCCCCGACACGGTGCTCATGACGGTGGACGTGTGGGGTCCCTACGATCCGGACGTCCCGCCCGACCCGGACGCCCCCAACGATCCCGACATGCTCTTCCAGCAGTTCAGCACAGAGGAGGTGAAGCAGTCCTGGACGGGCCCGTACCTGTGGGACGACTTCTGGACCGGGTTCTACTACGGCTGCTGGATCCTGGAGGGCGACGCCTGGACGCCCGAGCCGTTCAATCCCCGCATCGGCGCCGGGGTGTACGGCAACAACATCATGCTGCCCCTGGGCCCCTTCACGCAGCCCGGCCGGTACCACGTGGAGCACAGCTGGTGGACCGCCAGGCCGACGACCGAGCGCCTCTACATGGGCGAGCCCGCGCGGCCCATCCACCTGGCCGCCGGAGCGCAGAGCGGGACCTTCCCCCTCGACATGTACGTGGTCGATCCGGACGCGGAGTGACAGGCCTGCGGCCCGGGCCGGCAGCCGGCCGGCCCGGGCCGACGGCTGTGCGGCCCGGGCAGCTGTGACCGCGGGGCGAATGGTCGGCGCCGCCGGCCGCAGGCGCCTGCGGCGGCCCTCCGGCGGCCCGGACGGCCGAGGTGCGAGGCCCCGGGGGACGACCTGCGCGCTCCGCCCGGCGACCGGCGCGAACCGCCGGCGCCCTTCCGGGACCGCACGGCAGCGGCTAGACTGGCGCCCGGCGAGCGCGGAGGCTGCGTGTACAGGACGATGATCACAGCGACGCTCCTTGCCGTCGTCTCCCTGCTGGCCGCGGGCTGCGGCAGCGCGGGCACCGGCACGGCGGCGGCGGGCGGACCCGCCGCGAGCGCGGCCGCGACGGGCACGGCCGGTGTCGGCGACAGCCTGAGCGTGGCCGGCAACTCCTCGCGGCTCCAGATCACACTCTGCGACACCAAGCGCGTGCCGGCGGAGACGTCCGGCGGCGTGCAGGTGCGTCCGGCCCTGTTCGGCACGAAGCTGACCATCAGGAACGTCGACGGGAGCTTCTACGACGACGCGGTCTCGCTCTGCGCCGTGCTCACGGACGCGCGCGGCCGCGCGTACAACGTCGCGTGGCGCCTCGTGGACGGGCAGGACGAGGCGTTCCGCGACGTGCTCGAGGGCGTCCGCATCCCGGCCGGCGGCGAGCGGACCGGCTGGGTCTACTTCGCGCTCGACCCGGAGGCGCAGCCGGCCAGCCTGCGGTTCACCGCCGAGGCCGGGTTCGGCCCCGAGACCGGCGTGTGGACGCTGCGGTAGCCGGGCACGCGCCCACACACGCGGGCCCCGAAGGCGCTCCCGCATCATCCGCGGCACCGTGACGGCCGGTCGTCCGGCCGCCGTCTCTCCGGTTTGACAGCCGCGCGGCGGACGGGCAGAGTTCCCGGACCTTGAGGAGCCTTCCCTGATCACCGTCGTCCTGAGCCTGACCGCCGCGGTCGGGTGGGCGTTCCACGACTTCCTCGTCCAGCCGGTCACGCGGCGGGCGAGCGCGTTCACCGCGATGTTCTGGGTGCTGGCCGCCAGCACGGCGCTGCTCATGGCGGCCTCGCTTGTCTGGGGCGGCCTGCCGCGCGGCGGCGAGTGGAGCGCCGTCGGCATCGCCGCCGTGGGCGGCGTGCTGTACGTGCTGGCCGTCGCCGCGCTGCTGCACGGCCTCGAGGTCGGCAACCTGTCGGTGGTCACGCCGCTGTGTTCGCTGATGGGCGGCGTCACGGCGCTCGCCGTCATCCTGCTGGGCGAGCGCCTCGGCACCCTCAACGCCGTCGCCCTGCCGCTGGCCGTCGTGGGCGTGCTGCTCACGTCCATCGTCACGCCCGAGGAAGAGGCCGAGGAGGAAGAGGCGCGCGTGCACCCCGAGGCCGACCGGCACGGCGAGGGCTTCCTGCTGCACCACGAGGGGCACGGGGTGCTCGGGCACGGGCACGGCGGGAGCGGCCACGCCGGCTTCGGCCACGCCGGCTTCGGCCACGCCGTCCACGCCGCGACGACGATCCCGGGCACGCCGGCCCTGGCCACGACGCCGGCGCCGGCGGCCGTGGCGGCGCCGGCGCGGACGCGCGTGCGCG
>CAIXSE010000896.1 GCA_903921965.1 uncultured Thermoleophilia bacterium
CAGGCCACCCTGCTCTCGGGCGTGAACTCGTTGGGGTGGTTGAAGTGCGTGTTGAAGTAGAGCGGCTGGTACTTCTTGAGCATCGCGCAGAGCTCGGGGGTGATGCGCTGCGGGCAGACGACCGGCATGCGCGAGCCGATGCGGATGATCTCCACGTGGGGGATGGCGCGCACGCGGCTGATGATGTCCTCGAGCTGCTTGTCGCTGAGCACCAGCGGGTCGCCGCCGCTGATCAACACGTCGCGCACCTCGGGTGAGCGCTCGATGTAGAGGATGGCGTTGTCGATGTCCTCCTTCGGCACCATCTTCTCGCTGCCGCCCACGAGGCGCCGCCGGGTGCAGTGCCGGCAGTACATGCTGCACATGTCGGTGACGACGAAGAGCACGCGGTCGGGGTAGCGGTGCGTGAGGTGCGGCGTGGGGGAGTCGAAGTCCTCGGCGATCGAGTCGGCCGACTCCTCGGAGTGGACGACCAGCTCGGCCGGCGTGGCCACCGCCTGCGATCGCACGGGATCGTGGGGGTCGTCGGGGTCGATGAGCGAGGCGTAGTAGGGCGTGACGCTCACGCGGAACCTGTCCAGGCAGAGCGCCAGGTCGGCGCGCTGCCCCTCGTCCAGGTGCAGCAGCTCGGTGAAGTCCTCGAGCGTGGTGAGGCGGTTGCGCATCTGCCAGTGCCAGTCGCTCCAGTCGGTGTCGCTGACCTCGGCGAACATGGGGATGTCTTTGCGGTCGCGGATCATCGTGGTTCGTCTCCTTCTCGTGGGCCCCTCGCGTCCCTCACGGTCGCCGTGCGCACACGCTTCATGCAGTGATGCATCAGGATTGTACAGGGTCGGGGCCGGCCGGAGCGGCCGCGGCGACGAGGCGGTCGAGCGCGGCCGCGGCGTCCGGGGAGAGCGGGACGACGCGGTGCGTCTCGGCGAGGTCCCGGGCGAGGGCGGTGGCCTTCTCGTAGCCGCCCTCGCGGCCGGAGGCGACCCAGGCGTCCCACATGCTGCGGTCGAGCAGCCGGGGGCGCCAGACCTCCTTCATGTGCCGGCGCGTGTGGCGCCGGCCGAGGTAGTTGCCGCCGATGCCGACCTCCGCGATCACATCGGCGGCGATACTCTCGTCGTCCACGCCGATGCCGGCGGCGATGGCCGCGTTCCAGGAGAACACCTCGGCGTCCATGACGAGCTGCTGGGCGCTGAAGGCGCCGCCGGCTCCCAGCGTGCCGGCGCCGGCGACGAGGTCGGCGCCGGCGGCCGCGGCCGCGAGCGAGCCGAGCGCGTCCTGCATGCAGGCCTGCCAGTCGGGCTCGTGGCTGCCGGTGGCCATGCCGGCGGCCACCACCGGCAGCCCGGTCAGGCGGGCCAGCTGGACGCAGGCGATCACGAACAGCGCGGCCTGCGGACCGGCGCCGGGCAGCCCCGTGAGCCGGGGATCCGCCAGATAGAAGAACGGCGCGCCGGGGAAGGCCGCCTGCACGGCGGCGCAGGCCGCCAGCACGCCGGCGTGGTGAGCGACGATCGCGGCGGCCAGGTCCGGCGCCGCCTCGCCCGGCGCAGGCGCGGCGCCCGGCGCGG
>CAIXSE010000897.1 GCA_903921965.1 uncultured Thermoleophilia bacterium
CCAGCACGCCGCGCGCCGCCTCGGGGTCTCGCCGCACACCGTCCGCCGCTGGACCGAGTCCGGCCTGCTGCCGTGCACACGCACGGCCGGCGGCCACCGCCGCATCAAGCAGGAGGACGTCGACGAGCTGGCCCGCCTGATCGGGGGACACAACCACCTCACGACCAGGCTCGAGCGGGAGCGGGAGCTGGACGTGCTGACCGAGGCGGCCGAGGCGCTGGCCGGACCGCCTGCCGGGCCGCCGGTCCCGGAGCACATCGCGCGGTGTGTCGCCGAGCTCCTCGAGTGCTCGGCCGTCTACGTCTGGGGCCTGGACGAGGCCGGTGCGCGCGCCGGCCTGCTCGCCGCCCACAGCACGGGGCGCCGGCGCCACGTGTCCGGCGACTTCGTCGTCGCACGGTCTCCGGCCGCGCGCCGCGCCGTCGAGACGCGTGAGGCTGTGACGGTACGGGCGGACGACCCCGCCGCCGACGCGGCCGACCTGGCCGTGCTGCGCCGGGACGGCGACGCGGTGCTGCTCATGGCGCCGGCCGTCGCCGCCGGGGAGACCCTGGGCCTCGTCGAGGTCCGCGACCGACAGGACCGGGTCACCGCCCCGCCGGAGCTGCGCCTCGTGCTCGCGCTCGCCACGCTCGCCGCCGCGGCGACGGCCGGCATGCGGGCGGGCGCGTCGGCGGCCCGGCGGAGCGCGGAGCAGGAGACGGTGGCCGAGGCCGTCCGCAGGATCGCGGCAGGCCGCGCCGGCGTGTGCGGCGCCACCACGCACGAGACGCTTCAGGCGGCCGCGCGGCTGGCCACGGAAGCACTCGGCGGGCTCGCCTGCGTGGCCACCCGCGGCGGGGACGCGGCCGGGAGCGCGGCGGCGGACGGCGGCGAGCCCGGCGGCGAGGCGCACGTGCTCGTCGCGGCCGCCGGCGAGGAGCCCGGCCGCGTCGTGCTCACCCTCACGCTGGCGAGCGCCCCGCCCCCCGGCCTCGCCGAGCTCCTCGAGCTCATCGCCGGTCTCGCCTCCTCGGCCCTCACACAGGGCTCTCCCGCCACCGGGAGCTGAGTCCCGGGGGTCGCCGGGCGCGGCCTCCGCCCGCGCCCGCCTGCGGTATCCTGAACGCATGCCCGCGCCCGTCCCCCACGTCGTCGTGCTCGACACCGAGACCACGGGCCTGGACCCGGCGACGAGCCGCATGATCGACATCGGCGCCGTGCGCCTGGGGCCGGACCTGCGCGTCGAGGAGCGCTTCTCCACCCTCATCGACCCGGGCGTCCCTCTTCCCCTGCACATCAAGCGGATGCTGGCGCTGGACGACGCCGGCCTCGCCGGCGCTCCCTCGTTCCCCGAGGCCTTCACGCGGCTGCGCGCGTTCTGCGGCGACGCCGTGCTGGCCGCGCACAACGCCGCGTTCGACCGCGAGCACCTCGCCGCAGAGGCGCGCCGCGCGGGCCTGCCGGCGCTCGACGCGACCTGGTTCGACACCCTCGACGCGGCCCTGATGCTCTACCCCGAGCTGGACCGCCACGCGCTCGACGCCATGGCCGAAGAGCTGGGGCTGCCGCGGGACGTGCACCGCGCGCTCCCCGACGCCGAGGTCGCCGCGGCGCTCCTGGCACGGCTGTGCGCACGCGCCGCCGGGCTGGGGCCGCAGGAACGCGCGCTGCTCACCGCGGCCGGGTGGGAGCCGCTCCGCCTGCTGGACCGCTTCCGTGTGCCGCCGGACGAGGCGCCGCCTCCGCTCGTGGCCGACGAGCGCCCCGGCGCCCTGGCGGCGCTGCCGGTCCCGGACGGCGGCTGGCAGACCGAGCTCGCAGGGGGCGACAGCGGCGGGGACGAGGCCCTCGGCGAGGTCGTCGCCGGCGGCGGCGAGGGAGCGGCGGCGGGCATGGCCGCGCGTCTCCCGGGCTTCCGCCGCCGCCCCGGCCAGATCCAGCTCGCCGCCGCCGTCGACGAGGTGTTCGCCGGCGGCGGCGTGGGCCTGTTCGAGGCGGGCACCGGCATGGGCAAGAGCCTCGCCTACCTGCTGCCGGCGGCGTTCTTCAGCGCCTCCCAGGGCCGCCGCGTACTGGTGAGCACGAAGACCAAGGCCCTGCAGCGGCAGCTGGCGGCGCACGAGCTGCCGCGCGTCGCCGGGGCACTCGGCGAGGGCTGGCGGTGGGCGCTCCTCATGGGCCGCGAGAACTACATCTGCCGCCGGCGCCTGGACGAGGCCGTCATCGGCGAGCAGGGCGTGCTGCCGGACGCCGACCGCGCCTTGGCCCTGGCCTACCTCGTCGGCAGGTCGCGCCGCGGCGAGGTGGACCTCTCGGCCCTGCCCTA
>CAIXSE010000898.1 GCA_903921965.1 uncultured Thermoleophilia bacterium
CGGCTCGAAGTCCCGCCAGTCGGCGCGGGTCTGGCCGGTGTCCAGCACCAGGCCCTCGCCGCCGAGCGCCGTCACCGGCTCGCCGTTCACCTTGAACGCGACCGACTTCACGGTCGGGTACTGCGTGAGCGTGTAGACGACCTGCGCCACGCGCGCCTGCATCGAGAGCGAGCCGCCGCCGGAGGCGAAGTCGCCGGTGAGGTCGACGGTCGCGACGCCGTCCTCGACGTCGAGGCCGAGGAGCTCGGTGCCGGCCGGCACGGCGGACCCGAGGCCGGCCTGCTTCTCGTCGGCGTTCACGCCGAGGCAGAGCGCCGTCACGGCGGCGGTCGCGACGGCGTCGCTCTTCGGCACCTGCCGCTCGGCGACGCCGAGCTTCTCGCCGCGCAGGAAGTAGACGCGCACGGCCATGTCGTCGCCGGACGCCGAGTCCGCGCCGGGTGAGGGCTCGGCCGTGCCCGGCGCCTCGGTCGGCGCCACGGCGCCGGGTGTCGGAGTCCCGCTCACGCCGGCCCCGCTCTCGTCCACGCCGCAGGCGGCGAGGCTGCCCGCGAGCGCCACCGCCGCGAGGAGCGCGAGAAGGGCCGCGGCGGTGCGCCTGCGGCGCCGCCGCGGCCGGGTGCGAAGGCTGCTGAAGACGTCCATGGTCACCTCGTCCGTGAGTCGGTACCCTCAGCTTCGGGACGCCGCCGCCCGCTCCTTCGCTCGGTGGTAGACTTCTCGTCCCGATGCCGACCGATCCCAACAAGGCGCGGTACTACCGCAAGCAGATCCCCCTCTTCCGGCTGCTCGAGAAGATGAAGCTGTGGCCCTCGCGCCGCGGCATCCTCCACGGCATCCGCGAGATCACCCCGCGCGGCGAGTACGCGGTCATCATCACGCACTGCGGCAAGCACATGGTGGTGCGCGACTCCAAGACGAGCCGCGCCGCGCGCTGGCTGCGCAACAAGTGGTACGCCGAGGCCTGTCCCAAGTGCCGCATCCCCGAGTGGAAGCTCGAGAAGTACGCCTCCACGCACTTCAACCGCGGGTACGGGTCGCACCTCAGAGAGTAGCGGACCCGGCGCCGGAGCTCCGCTCAGAGCAGTCGCCAGCTCTCGGGTCGCAGCCGCATCGACTCGGGCGCCGTGAGCACCCTGTCGAGGGCCGCCAGCATGGCCGGCTTGTCCTGCGGCAGGTGGCCTCCGACCGGCAGGTAGTTCGAGGCGTGGTTGCTGCGGAACAGGGCGTCGCTCACGTTGGTCGCGGCGATGATCTCGCGCAGCTCGCGCAGGATCCCCGGCGAGTCCGGCAGCACGACCTCGCCGCGGGTCACCTTGCGCTCCATGGCCGTCCCCGGCGTGAGCATGAGCGTGAGGATGCCGATGTACCTCGGGTCGATGGCCGACAGGGCCTCGCCGGTGGCTCGCGCGTGCACCAGCGAGCGCTCGGCGCCGGCGAGTCCCAGGATGGCGGTCACGGAGAGCTGGATGCCGGCCTCGGAGGCCCTCCGGCAGCCCTCGATCTGCTCGGCCACCGTCATCCCCTTGTGGATGTCGGCGAGCGTCTGGTCGTCGCCCGACTCGAGCCCGAGGTACACGAGCTCGAGGCCCGAAGCGCGCAGCCCGGCGAGGTCCTCGACGCTCTTGGCCAGCAGGTTGCGCGCGTTGGCGTAGCTGCTCACGCGCTCAAGATTGGGCAGGGCGCGGTGCAGAAGGTCGAGGATGTCGTGGAGCTTGCGAGGGCTGAGCGCCACCGCGTCGCCGTCGGCGAGGAAGACGCGGTCCACGCGGTTGCGCACCGTGGACGGCAGGCCGAGCACATCGTCGACGACCTCGTCGAAGGGGCGCACCGAGAACGGCTTCTCCAGGTACGTGCCGCAGAAGTCGCAGGTGTTGTTGGAGCAGCCGTACGTGACCTGCACGATCAGGCTGTCCGCTTCGCTCGGGGGGCGGATGACGGCGCCGTGGTACCGCATGGTTCGATGCTACCAGAGCGCCCGACCTTGTGCGGTCGCGCACATGTACTTGGGCGCGCGCGGCTGGTAGACTGCGGCCGTCGCGGAGGGGGGTGACGACGGCGTCTGCGGGGTCGTTCCCCGTGCGCCGCCGGACGTGTGGAGCGTCCCGCGTCACCCACTCCTCACACCTGTCACCGCAGAAGGAGCCCCATGGCCACCATCTACGAAGAAGCAGCCCAGACCATCGTCGACGCCGACAGGGCGGGAGCGGAAGAGGTCGCAAGGCGCGCCCTCGAACAGGGCCTCGCCTCCTCCGACATCATGCAGAACGGCTTCGTCAAGGGCATCCAGGAGGTCGGCGACCTCTTCGAGTCGGGCGAGGTCTTCCTCCCCGAGCTGATGATGAGCGCCGACGCCATGGCCGGGGCCACCGAGGTCACGAACGCCGCCCTCGAGGGCGAGGCCGCCGAGGCCAAGGGCACG
>CAIXSE010000899.1 GCA_903921965.1 uncultured Thermoleophilia bacterium
ACGCGCTCTCCAGCATCGCGTCCATCACCTGCGTCATCTTCGACAAGAGCGGCAAGGTGGTCGGCGGCGGCTTCACGGTCCTGGACTCCGACCTCAAGTCGGGCAGGACGGCCGGGTTCGAGGTTGTCAACGGTCCGAGCGTGACGCAGTCGAGCAAGGCCGCCAGCGCGAAGGCGAGCATGGACAACCAGGTCGCGTACTGAGCTGATACCGAAGACAGAAAGGTCGCATTTGCAGCAGAGTCTCGGTTGCGTTTGACGAACGCAGGGGTATAGTGAAGCCAGAAACACGGGCGTCGGCTGGGCCGATGAGCTCGTGTTTCTGTGTTCTACGGCATGAACTCCCACACGCTGAAGTGGCGCGGCGCTTGCGTCGTGAAGCTCTCCGACAGCGTCCTGCGCCCGACGTACTCGCAGATCCTCCTGCTGATGGCGTCCTTCTCGGCATCGCGACGGGCCACTGGCTCTCTGTGCGCCAGGAACGAGTGGCGCACACCGCCCAGGATCAAATCGACGATCTGGATCGCGAGGGATGACGACGAGTCCAGCATGCAGGCGTTGAATACGCGACCGGGGCCAGGCTGCGTGGTCCCGACGCACGCCGACAGCTCCGTCTCGAAGAACCTGCTCGACCTCTTCGGCTTGCCGAGGTAGTCGGCGATGACGCACACCTCTTCGTCGCTGTCGAGGTTGTTCCTCACCACGAGCCTGGCGTAGCTGAGGTACGCGTCCCACACCGTGCCGAAGTGCGTCTGCCAATCGACCCCTGGACGCCGCTTGTCCATGACGAAGGCACAGAAGTGGTACTCGGGCTGAGCGAAGTAGGCGTCGATGAGCTCCAGGTGGAACGGCAGGCTGCTCGTGGTCACGGCGTTGAACTTGAACTCGAATCCGGAGCCGGCGCCGGGGATACACGAGACGGCCCGGTCGAGGACACGGTGTGCGGCATCACTCAGCGGGCCGGACGTCGCCATCTTCATCAGGCCGAGCGAGAAGAAACGCTGCGCCGACCCGCCGAGGATGCCGCTTTCGTCCATGAACGCGAGGCTGCGCGAGGTCACATGCATCTCCGTCGATTCCGCCTTCGCCGGCAGTCTACGCGAGGGGGAGGCAGCCGACCCCCTTTCTTAGTGTATGCAGGTATATTGTCAACGCGGTGGTGGACTGCACGGGGGCGAGAAGTGCAGGTCTGGATGCCTCACGATCCATGGTCCCGTGGAGCCGGCCTACGCGCCTCATCGGCGCCGCGAGCCCGACATCGACGGCCAATGTCACCCCGCGTCACCTGTACCGGCCCCGTCGCACCTGCCGCCGAGCAGGAGACCACCCACGACCAGGTACAGTGGACGCTCCTCGAGATGGGCGCCTCGCTCGGCCTCGACGTGTGGGTCGCCCGCAACGACCGCAGCAGATCCTTCGCCGGTCACGCCTTCCTCGACGCTCCGCACCTGCGCGAGGCTCTGCCCCGTCAGTTCGAGCCCCAGGTCATGTCCCTGACCGAGCATATCGACGTGCTCTGGCTCAGGGGGAACCGCGTGGAGGCGGCGTTCGAGGTCGAGCACACGACCGCCGTCTACTCCGGGCTCCTGCGCATGTCGGACCTCATCACGCTGCACCCGAACCTCATGAGGTCCGGCTGCGGATCGTCGCGCCCGACGCACGGAAGACGAAGGTCATGAACGAGCTGG
>CAIXSE010000900.1 GCA_903921965.1 uncultured Thermoleophilia bacterium
CCGGCGGGCCGGCGGCCGGCGACGACGCCGCCGGCGGGGCGGCAGCGGCGGACGGCGTCCCGTCCGGGTCCGCCGCCCCCGGCACGCCCCGGGGCGGGACCTCGTACGACGAGAGCTTTGCGGCGCTGCCCGACCTGGTCGTCGTCGACGGCGGCAAGGGGCAGCTCTCGGCGGCGGTGGCGGCGCTGCGCGAGGCCGGGGTGGACGTCGAGCTCGCGAGCCTCGCCAAGCAGCGCGAGGAGGTCTTCGTACCGGGGCGGCGCGACCCGCTGCCGCTCCCGCCCGACGACCCCGGCTCGCTCCTGCTGCAGCGCATCCGCGACGAGGCGCACCGCTTCGCCGTGACGTACCATAGGCAGCGGCGTGACGCGGGCCTGCGGTCCTCGCCGGTCTTCGACGAGCTCCCGCAGGTCGGGCCCGTGCGCCGGCGGCGCATCCTGGAGCACTTCGGCAGCCCCGAGCGCTTCCTCGCCGCTTCGCGTGAGGAACTCGAGCGCGTGCCGGGGCTGCCGCGCAAGGTGGCGAGGGAGATCTATGCGCACCTCCATAAGACCGGATGAGCTCGCCCGGCTCGGGCGCCTGACCGAGGAGCACTTCGTGTGCGAGCTCGGCGCGGGCCACCTGCTGCTCGCCGACGAGCTGCCCATCGCCCTCGAGCTGCCGCGGCCGGTCCGGGCCATGCACCCGGCCGCGCACGGCACCAGTCACTGGAGCGTCGACCTCGAGCGCTACTTCGCGGGCGAGCGCGTGAGCTTCTCCCTCGACGTCGCCGCGTACGGCGCCGTCCACGGCTTCACCGCCTTCGAGCTCGCGGTGTACGAGGCCCTCGCGCAGGTGCCGTACGGCGAGGCGGTGAGCTACCGCGACCTGGCGGTCGCGGCCGGCCGCCCCAACGCCTACCGGGCGGTGGGCTCGGCGATGGCGCGCAACGCCCTCCCGGTGATCCTGCCGTGCCACCGGGTCGTCCGCAACGACGGACGCCTCGGCGAGTACGGCGACGACCCGGCGTGGAAGGAGCGGCTGCTCCTCCTCGAGGGCGTCTCCGTCGTCGACGGGAGGCTGGCGTGACGTCGCCGCTGCAGTTCGTGATCATCACCGGCCTCTCCGGTGCCGGGAAGTCGCAGGCCATGGACTCCTTCGAAGACGCCGGCTGGTTCTGCGTCGACAACCTGCCGCCGGAGCTCGTGCCCACACTCGTCGACCTCTTCCGCCGCGGCGGCAGCAAGGTGGACAGGGTCGCCGTGGTCAGCGACGTGCGCGGCGGCGAGTACTTCGCGCAGCTCGAGACGCTGCTCGACGAGCTGCACGAGCGCGGCGTCGACTACACCCTCGTGTTCCTCGAGGCCTCCAACGAGGCCCTCGTCCGCCGGTTCAAAGAGACGCGCCGGCGGCATCCTCTGGCCGGCGCCGGCAGCGTCATCGACGGCATCCGCAAGGAGCGCCGGCTCCTGGCAGGCCTGCGCGAGCGCGCCCACCTGGTGATCGACACCAGCGACATCTCGATCCACCAGCTCAAGGCGCGCCTGAACGAGGACCTCATCCAGCACACGCGGCGCACCAACATCGTCTTCGCCGTGGTCTCGTTCGGCTACAAGTACGGCATCCCCATCGACGCCGACCTGCTGTTCGACGTCCGCTTCCTCCCGAACCCCCACTACGACCTGCGCCTGCGGCCGCTCACCGGCCTCGACGCCGAGGTCCGCGACTTCGTCCTCGCCTCGGCGGGCACCGGCGAGTACCTCGAGCGCCTCTTCACCCTGCTCGACTTCCTGTTCCCGCGGTACGCCGCGGAGGGCAAGGCTCACCTCACCATCGGCGTCGGCTGCACCGGCGGGCGGCACCGTTCCGTGACCATCGCCCAGGCGATCGGCGAGCGGTACGAGAAACAGGGCTACTACACCGTGGTCCGCCACCGCGACCTCACGAGAGACTAGGTGTGGCCGGACCCGCGACCGACCGGCGGCCGGTGACGACGCCGCGCGAGGCCGGCTGAGCGCCCGGGCGCCCGGCCGCGCACCCCATGTCCAAACCGCTCGACTGGCTGTACCCTGGGCTGGGGCTCAAGCGCTGGATCCTGCTCGCCTGCGCCGGCGGCGTGCTGCTCGTGTACTCCGGCTTCTTCGCCATCGGCGTCTTCTGGTCCGGCACGCTGCTCCAGGGCATCGGCATGGGCTGGCTGCAGGGCCGCCACTGGGCGGCCGTGCTGCTCGCCTGCGACGGGCTGCTGTTCGGGGCGATCATGCTGGCCGTGGGCGCGCGGCGCGTCTGGACGTTCCGGCAGACCGGCCCCGAGACGGTGGGGGAGATGCGCGCGGCCGCCCGGCTGGCCCGCGGGCCGCGCGTCGTCGCCGTCGGCGGGGGGAACGGCCTCGCCGCCCTGCTCCGCGGCCTCAAGGCCCACACCAGCAACCTCACGGCCGTGGTGACGATGGCCGACGACGGCGGCAGCTCCGGGTTGTTGCGCCGCCACATGGGCATGCCGCCGCCGGGCGACCTGCGCAACTGCCTCGTCGCCCTGGCCGACGACGAGTCGGTGATGAGCCGCCTGTTCAAGTACCGGTTCCCGGAGGACGGTGGCCTGCAGGGCCACAGCTTCGGCAACCTGTTCATGGCGGCGCTGACCGAGGTCACCGGCGACTTCGAGCTGGCCGTGCAGGAGTCGACCCAGGTGCTCAAGGTGCGGGGGCGCGTGCTCCCGTCGACGCTGGACGACGTGGTGCTGCACGCGCAGCTCGAGGGCGGCGGCCGCGTGAGCGGCGAGAGCGCCGTCACGGCCGCCGACCGGCTGCCGCGGCGGGTGTGGCTCACGCCCGACCCGCCGCGCGCCCTGCCGCAGGCCGTGTCGGCGATCGCCGGCGCCGACCTCGTCGTGCTCGGCCCCGGCAGCCTCTACACGTCGGTCATCCCCAACGTCCTCATCCCCGAGATCCGCGACGCGCTGCTCAGCACTCGCGCCTGGGTGGTCTACGTGTGCAACGTGATGACGCAGGCCGGCGAGACCGACGGCTACACGGCCGCCGACCACCTCGACGCGCTCCAGCGGCACGGGCTGACCGGCGGCATCGACGTGATCCTCGTCAACGACGAGCCCGTCGCCGGCGAGCTCGTGGAGAGCTACGCGCGAGAGGGCTCGCGGCCGGTGGCGGTGGACGCCGCGCGCATGCGCGACATGGGCGTGCGCGTCGCGCAGGCGTCCGTGATCGCGCAGAGCCAGGTCGTCAGGCACGACCCCGAGCGGCTCGCGCGTGCCGTCCTGCACCAGGTGAGGTGACGGTGGGCTTCACGCGCGACGTCAAGCTGGAACTCGACCAGCTGGTGCCCGAGACGGAGCACTGCCGGCGGGCGCAGCTCTCCGGTATCCTCTTCGGGGCCGGCACCTTCGGCATCGGCCCCGGCGGGCGCTACACCGTGCGCATCTCGCTGGCCCTGCCGGCCACCGCCCGCCACGTCCTCGGGCTGCTCAAGCGCTTCGGGGTCGGGGCGGAGCTGCGCACCGTCGACTCCGCCCCCGTCGGTCTGCGCTACGAGGTCGTGCTCGGCGACGAGGCGCGCGACCTGCAGCTGCTCAACGAGCTCGGCGTGCTTTCCGACGACCTGCGCGTGCAGATGACGGTGCCGCGCCGCCTGGTGGAGCGGCGCTGCTGCCTGACCGCGTTCCTGCGCGGGCTGTTCCTCGGCTGCGGCTCGATCTCGGCGCCGGGGGCGCCGGTACACGCCGAGTACACCGTCGAGGGGCTCTCGCTTGCCGAGCAGGTCCAGCGTCTGCTCGGCCGGCTCGAGCTCGAGTTCAAGGTCACGGAGCGCGGCCGCAACGTGGCCTGCTACAGCAAGCGCTCGCAGACCGCCGCCGACCTGCTGGCGGTGCTCGGCGCGCACGAGGCCGTGCTGCGCTGGGAGGAGCACGCCGTGCTCGGCAGCGTGCGCGAGAACGCCAACCGCCAGGCGAACTGCGACGAGGCCAACGCCCGCCGGGCGGCGGCCGCGGCCGAGCGGCAGGCCGCCGCCGCCCGCCGCCTGATGGCCTCGCCGGAGTGGGGCGCGCTCCCGGTAGCGCTGCGCGAGGCCGCCGAGCTGCGCCTCAGGTACCCCTACCTGAGCCTGGAGGAGCTGGCCGGGCGCGCCCGGCCGCCCCTGAGCAAGTCGGCCATGAACCACCGCCTGCGGCGCCTGCTGGCGCTCGCCGGCGACGAGTGACTCACATGCTCCGCGCCACGTGCGCCGTGAGCTCGCCCAGGCGGTACGTGTAGCTGCCCATCTCGTTGTCGTACCAGCCGAAGATCTTCACGTGCGTGAGCGGCACGCGCACGGTCTCGTGCTCGGTGCGCCCGTCGGGGAGCTCGCACGGCAGGCGCAGGTTCATGAACCCGGTGCGCGTGTGGGTCTCGACACCCTCGATGACCACCGCGGCGTCTTCGCCCAGCATGTCGGCCGAGACGTTCTGCTCCTCGCTGAACTTGAGCAGCCCCTTGGCCTCGCCCTCCGCGGCCTCGCGGTAGATCGCGTTGATGGCCTCGCGCTCCACCGACACGGTGCCGTCGGTGCGCGCCTCGCTCTGGAACGTGACGTTGAGGATGATGAGGCTGACGCTGGAGATGGGGATGCGGACCGAGTCGGCCATGAAGCCCACGCGGGCGATCTCGGGCATGACGTACTCGAGGGCGGCGGCGGCGTTCGTCGAGGTGATGACGACGTTGCCCAGGGCGCCGCGGCTCTTGCGCAGGTCGCTGGCTCCGGCGCCGGGCACGGCGTCGAGCACCGGCTGCGAGTTGGTCACGGCGTGCACGGTGCTCATGCCGGCGGTGATCATGTCCTTGGTGAGGTCGCGGTCGAGCAGCGGCCGCATCATGTGCGCCAGGGCGGTGGTGGTGCAGGACGCCCCGGAGAGCACCTTGTGCACCGCCGGGTCGAACTCGTAGTCGTTGATGCCGTGGATGAACATGGCGGTGTCGTCGGGGAACGGCACGCCCTTGCGCCCGCTCTTGAAGGGCGAGCTCTGCACGACCACCGACGCGCCGGCCGCCAGGTGCCCGCGCAGGGAGCCCTTCGGCG
>CAIXSE010000901.1 GCA_903921965.1 uncultured Thermoleophilia bacterium
GGCACCGAGGCTTCTGGCAGCCGGGCCTGACCGACCACCGCACCCACGAGCAGTGGCTCGCCGCGGGCGGCGAGACGCTGCTCGAGCGCACCCGGCGGCGGCTGCGGGAGCTGCTGGCCGCCGCCCCGCCCTCCCTCCTCGACCCCGAGACCGACGCCGTGATCGACGACCTGGCCAGCGGCCGGCGAGAGGAGCACGCATGAGTCGCCCCAGCACGCGGAAGCGCCGGTTGAAGCTCCCGCGCGCCGCGCTGCTCGTGGCCGTCCTCGCGCTCGCCGCGCCGGCGCGCTGCTCGACGCCCAGCACAACCACGAGGGCGACACGTACGCGCCGGACTACGACCTCTTCCCCCGGTACTGGACCCAGGACGTCGACCCGCAGTTCCAGCTGAGCGTCTACACCCCGCGGCAGGTCGAGGGCTGGAACGACTGCCTCTGGACGGACCCCGGGTACACGAAACTCAACGAGCAGCAGTCGACGACGATCGGGTTCGACGCGATCCTCGCGTACCCGCTCCAGCTCGAGGCGTACGACACGGGCAACGGACCGGCTGGGTGCACGTCCCCGGCGGCCTCACCGGCGAGCAGCAGGGCGCCGTGCTGTACGGCCACGACAACATCGACACGTACCGCTTCGTGGAGCCGGTCGCCGCGACCGCCTCCACGGGCGGCTCGGGGTCGTCGAGCTCCACGACGTGGCTCATCGTCGGCGGCATCGCCGCGATCGTCGTGATCGTCGTGATCGTGCTGCTCGTGCGCCGCGGGCGCGGGCGCGCGGTCGAGAGCGGGTGACGCGCGCGCCCTGACCACTCCGGGCGCCACCTCAACGGTTTCGCGGTCCCACACCGGGGGGAGTCCCCTGCTACGTCGGGAAGGCATGCCGACGAGGCCCGTCGAGCAGCCGGCAGAGGGGCGGCATGGGGGCATCGTTCACGCAGTTCGACGGAGCGGGGACAGCGTTGCCCGCGCACGGCGGTCACCTCGCCGCGCGGATCACCGCGCTTGCTCTGCTGGCGGCCGCCTGTGCAGTGACCGCCCTCATCGCGCACGGCTCGGGGATCGCCGGCACCGCCGCGCGCTCCCCCGGCGTGCCGGGCGCCACCGGGCCGGAGGAGCTCGTCACCTCGCTGGAGTGGCCTGCGGACGGCCTCGCCCTGGCGGCGACCACCGACGGTGTCGTCTGGGAGCAGCGCTCGCGAAGTCCTCACGTCAGCGGCCTGTGGCGCTACGACCCCGCGAGCGGCCTCACGCGACGGTTGCTCGCGCGCCGCGACCTCGGCAGGACCACCGGAGCGCTGGCGGCCGCCGGCTCCACCGTCGTGTGGACCTCCCGCCCCGACGGACACGCGGCGGACACCCGCGTGTGCGCGTTCGACAGCCTGACCGGCCGACGCTTCATCGCCACGCGGCACGGGACCGCCCCGGGCGTGAGCGACCGCGGCGTGGCGTGGGTGGACGGCTCCCGGAGGTTCGGCCGGCCCGGCACGGTCGTCGTGGGCCTGGACCCGGTGACCGACGCGCACTTCAACGTGAGCGCCGGCCTCGAGGTCCGGCGCGTGGCGACCGGCGGCCGCTGGGTCGCGTGGCTCGGCGGCCGCCGCGTCGTCGCACTCGACAGGCGGAGCGGCGAGACCTTCCGGCTCACACGGCAGGCGACGGCCATGGCCATGGATGGACGGGCCGTCGTCTGGGCCGCGCTCCTGAGCAGCGGCCGGACCGCCATCATGACGTGGGACCTCGGCACGCGGCGCTCCCAGAGCCTCGGCCGGGTCGACGGCACGGTCACTGACCTCGCCCTCAGCGACCAGCTCATCGTGTGGCGGCAGAAGTCGAACGGCGGCGACGTGCAGGCGCTGGAGCGCCTCACCGGCCGCCTCATCCCCGTGTGCACGACCCCGGCGGCGCAGTCCGCCCCGGTCGTCCTGGGCCGCACCGTGTACTGGGCGGACAGACGCAGCGGGGAGTGGGAGCTGTACCGGCGCACCCTGTAGCGCGCCCCGCGACCGCACTCCCCCGTCGTGTAGACTCGGGGCGTCCGCGACCGGAGGGGGCCATGGCCGTCATCGAGGCCGAGCATCTGAGCAAGCGCTTCGGCAGGCGCGTGCTCGCCGTCGACGACGTGACCTTCGCGATCGAGCCCGGCACCATCACCGGGGTGCTCGGCCCCAACGGCGCCGGCAAGACCACCACCCTGCGCATGATCCTCGACCTGGTGCGGCCCACCAGCGGGTCGGTGCGCATCCTCGGGAGCCGGTACCGCGAGCTGCGCGCCCCGGCGAAGCGGGTGGGCGCGCTGCTCGACGCCTCCGGCTTCCACCCCGGCCGCAGCGGACGCAACGCCCTGCGCGTCATCGCCGCCGGCGCCGGGATCCCCTACGAGCGCGCCGACGAGGTGCTCGAGCTCGTCGAGCTGACGGCCGCCGCCGGGAGGCGCGTCAAGGGCTACTCGACGGGCATGAAGCAGCGCCTGGCCCTGGCGGCCGCACTGCTCGGCGACCCCGAGGTCCTGATCCTCGACGAGCCCGCCAACGGCCTCGACCCGGAGGGCATGCGCTGGCTGCGCACCTTCCTGCGCGGCCGCGCCGCGGAGGGCCGCACCGTGCTCGTCTCGAGCCACGTGCTCGCCGAGGTCGAGCAGACCGTGGACGACGTGCTCATCCTCAGCGAGGGCAGACTCCTGGCGCAGGGGCCGATCAGCGCCCTGACGGCGCCGGCCCAGCCCGTCGTCCGCGTACGCACCCC
>CAIXSE010000902.1 GCA_903921965.1 uncultured Thermoleophilia bacterium
CCTTTCGCGGCGGCCCGCGGTCCCCGCGCGGGCTGCGCCCAGCCTGCCCGGGGCGGGTGGCCGCGAAACCGGGGCGCCGGCTCAGGGCGCGCCGATGTCCACCTCGAGCGGCACCGTGACCCCCGTGCTCCTGCGCTCCACCACGACGGTCACGCGCCACGTCCCGGCCACCCCGAGCTCCATGCCCGAGGCCGCCCACACGGCGCCGCCCGCGTCCCGCAGCTCGACGCGCGATGTACCGAGCCCGGGCTTGACCGGCAGCGAAAGTCCGAGGGTGACGCCGCGCACGCCGTCCGGGGCCTGCCCGGTGTCGTAGTCGGCGAGCCGCACGGCATACTCGTTGGTCCCGGCCGTCCCCGGAGTAACCGTGAGCTCCACGCGGAGCGTGGTCGCGTAGTCGCTGCCTGCGGCCGTCACCCCCTCTGCGGGCCCCTGGACCGGGATCGCCGCGCCGGCCGAAGCGGCAGGCGAGAGCCCGCTCAGTACTGCCGTGGCCAGAAGGATGCCGGTGGCCAGCGCCAGCTCTCCGCCGGAGTTGAGGCGGAACGGGCGGGCCGCCCCGTCCCGATCGGGCAGGGCCGGCACGAGGCGGAAGTGGTTCAGCGCGCCCAGGGCGACGAGGACGACCACCAGCCCCACCTTCACGAGCAGTGTGGTCCCGTAGCGGGTGTCGACCAGGCCGGCGGGCGTCCCGACCTCCACGAGCCCGCGTGCGAGGCCGGTCACGAGCACGACGACGAGCGTGAAGGTCGCCACGCGCGAGAACGTCTTCACGGCCGCGGCGCGCTCCGGCCGCTCCGCGCCGCGGATGCCGAGCAGCAGCCAGGCGAGCCCGCCCAGCCACACGCCGATGGCGGCCATGTGCACCCACTGGGCGAGCACGTTCAGCGCCCGCCAGGACGACGGCGCGTCGGCGTGCCCAGCCAGCACGTGCAGGAGCACGGCGACGAGCGCCGAGGCGCCCAGCAGCCAGAGCGTCACGCGGCCGGGGCAGAGGTCGAGCGCGACCAGGGCCGCCACACACACGGCGAGGGCCACGGCGAGCCACAGCAGCCACTGGCCCTCGGGGGTCTGGAAGAGCGGGAGGAGCGACGGCGCGCCCACGAGGTCGCGCCGGGACCAGACCATGCAGGCGAGACCGGCGGCGGCGGCCACGAGCGACCAGCGTGTGAGCGCCACGCCGCCGCGCGGCAGCCGGCCCTTGAACACGAAGAGACAGGTGGAGGCGGCCCCGACGAGCAGCGCCAGGCCGCCGTAGAGCAGCCAGCGGCCGGCCACGCCGAGGCCGCCGGCCCACGCCGAGGTGTGCAGCAGCACGACCGTCTTCTCGCTGCCGGGCGCCGGCTTCACGCCCACGCCGAAGGCGAAGGCACCGTTCGACACGTGGCCGTCCACGGTCGAGACGGAACGCCAGTTGACCGTGTACACGCCGTCGCCGAGCGGCTTCGCCAGGGCGACGCTCAACGCACCCGGCTTGCCGGGCACCGGCTCGGGCTTCGCGACGCCTGCCACCTCGCGCCCCTCGGCGTCGAGGAGCTTGACGAGCGTGAGCGACGCGTCTGGCTTCTCCGCGAAGGTCAGGACGACGGCGTCCGGCGACGCGGCCACCGAGGAGCCGGCCGCGGGGTCGGATGCCGTGAGGTCGGCGTGGGCCCAGCAGCCCGGGGCGGCAACCGCGGCGGCCGCCAGGAACGCGGCGAGCAGCACGACGAGCCAGGTGGCGCGCCGCATGGTCGTCCCCATCAGAGCAGGTAGACGACGACGAACACGGCCACCCACACGGCATCGACGAAGTGCCAGTAGTAGGTGCCCGCGTCGACCATCGCGGAGGT
Source organism: uncultured Thermoleophilia bacterium (assembly GCA_903921965.1). The sequence goes on from CAIXSE010000902.1 coordinate 1,833, forward strand.
GCGCAGCGAGGCCCCCGTGCGCACCTTGCGCTCGCGCGCGGCGCGCACCAGCAGGTACAGCAGCACCAGGAGGCCGCAGAGCACGTGGAAACCGTGGAACCCGGTGAGGACGAAGAAGCTCGAGACGGCCAGGTTGGCCGTGAGGCCGAGCCCGAGGTGCGTGTACTCGTAGGCCTGCCCGCCGAGGAAGGCCGAGCCCAGGATCAGGGTGAGCACGAGGAGCAGGTAGAACGTCCCCGCCTTGTGCTTCCGGTAGGCCACCTGCATGTAGTGGGCCGTCACGCCGCTGGTGAACAGGACGATCGTGTTGATGGCCGGGAAGACGGCGTCGAAGCCCTGCTGCCCCAGCGTGTGGTTGTGGATGCGCAGGTGCACCGCCGCGGCGATGAGCGAGGCGAAGAACACCGACTCGGAGCCGATGAACGCCAGCATGCCGGCGCCGACGAACGTGAAGCGGTGCCTGTCGGCGTCGGCGATCTCGGGCTCGGTCCAGTGCGCCGACATCCACACCGCCGCGACGACGAGCAGCACGCCGACGCCGATGACGAGGACGACCCACGACGTGAGCAGGCCGACGGCCAGGATGAGGATGCCGACGGCCAGCCAGAAGGGCACCGGCGTGGACTGCTCCGGCTCCGCCGGCAGCGTGTACACGTCGGGCGGCGGGCCGCCTTCGGCCGCCGCCGCCTCCTCCTGCTCGAGGTCGTACAGCGGCCGCTCGCTGTGCACCACCGGCAGCGAGGTGAAGTTGCCGTGCGGCGGCGGCGAGGTGGTCGCCCACTCCAGGGTCCAGCCGCGCCACGGGTCGTTCCCCGCCACCTCGCCGGAGCGCAGGCTCGTCACGAAGTTGTAGAGGAAGATGAGGATCGACACGGCGATGATGTAGCCGCCGATCGAGGAGATCAGGTTCAGCGTGTTCCAGCCCAGGTCGGCGTCGTAGGTGTACACGCGCCGCGGCATGCCCAGGAAGCCGAGCATGTACATCGGCATGAACGTGACGAGGAAGCCGACGATGATCAGCCAGAAGTGCCACTTGCCCAGGCGGTCGTCCATCTTGCGCCCGAACATCTTGGGGAACCAGTAGTAGATGCCGGCGAAAAGGGCGAAGACGGTGCCGGCGAAGAGCACGTTGTGGAAGTGGCCGACCACGTAGTAGGTGTCGGTGACCTGCCAGTCGAACGGCACGGTGGCCAGGGTGACACCGGTGATGCCGCCGACCGTGAACAGGGCGATGAGGCCGCAGGCGAAGAGGAGCGGGGTCTGGAAGCGCAGCGACCCGCCCCACATCGTCGCCAGCCAGTTGAAGATCTTCACGCCCGTGGGGATGGCGATGAGCATGCTGCTCCCGGCCATGAGCACGTTGAAGTAGTTGGGCAGCCCGGTCGCGAACATGTGGTGCGCCCAGACGAGGAAGCCCAGGAAGCCGATGACCCCGAGCATCACGATCATCGACTCGCGCCCGAACAGCGGCTTGCGCGAGTAGATGGGCACCACCTCGCTCATCACGCCGAACGCGGGCAGGACGAGGATGTACACCTCGGGGTGCCCGAAGAACCAGAAGAGGTGCTGCCAGATGAGCGGGTCGCCGCCGCCGGCCGGGTCGAAGAAGCTGGTCCCGAACTGGCGGTCGAAGTAGAGCATCACGATCGCCGCGGTGAGGCTGGGGAAGGCGAACAGGATCAGGAACGAGTTGATGAACGTGGCGATCGAGAAGATGGGCATGTCGCGCAGCCGCATGCCCTTCGCGCGGAACCGCAGACAGGTGACGATGAAGTTGATGGAGCCGAGGATCGAAGACGCGCCGAGCACCAGCAGCGAGACGATCCAGAAGGTGACGCCGTCGTGCGGCGAGTACGCCTTGAGGGTGAGCGGCGCGTAGCTGAACCAGCCGGTGTCGACCGCGCCGCCGAAGAGGAAGCTGCTGTAGAGAAGCAGGCCGCCGAACAGCAGCAGCCAGTAGCTGAGGGCGTTGGCGCGCGGGACCGCCATGTCGCGCGCGCCGATCTGCAGCGGCACGATGTAGTTGGCGACGCCGATGATCAGCGGCATGCCGAACAGGAAGATCATCGTCGTGCCGTGCATCGTGAAGATCTGGTTGTATGCCTCGGCCGAGAGCAGCGTGTTGCGCGGCACGATGAGCTGCGTGCGCATCAGCATGGCGAAGACCACGGCCACCAGGAAGAAGGCCAGCGACGTGAGGATGTACAGCACGCCGATGCGCTTGTGGTCGGTCGTCGTGAGCCAGGCGCCGAGGCCGCCGCGTGCGGCGTGGGTCCCGGCGACCGGCGCGGCGTAGTCGGTCATCACTTCAGCTCTTCCAGGTAGGCGACGAGCTCACGGACCTGCTGGTCGGGCAGCGGCACCTGCGGCATGGTGACGTACTGCTTGACGGCCTGCGGGTCCTTGAGCCACTCGTACAGGTTCTCGGGCGTGTTGGGCACCGTGTAGGCGCCGATGCCGCTGCGGCTGCCGAAGTGCGTGAGGTCGGGCCCGAAGGTGCCCTTCATCGGCGTGCCCCGGATCGTGTGGCAGCCGCCGCACGAGATCGTCTGGATGAGCTTGCCGCCGGCGATGGCCTCCGCGCCGGTGGGCCGGTCGGCCGGCTGCGCCTGGTGGTGGGCCCACGCGGAGTACTCCGCGGGCGACACGACGACGAAGAGGAAGCGCATGTTGCCGTGCTGCTCGCCGCAGTACTCGGAGCACTCGCCGAGGTACTGCCCTTCCTTGAGGGGCGTGAAGTAGATGTGGTTGACGCGTCCGGGGATCATGTCCACCTTGCCGCCCATCTGCGGCACCCAGAACGAGTGGATGACGTCCACCGACTCCACGTCGATGGCCACGGGGCTGTCCACCGGGACGTACACCTCATTGGCCGTCTTGAAGCCGAGCTGCTTGAAGTCGAACTCCCACCACCAGCGGTGGCCGACCGAGGTGAAGCTGGCGGGCGGGTCGGGTCCGATGATGCGCGAGGTCGCCAGCCAGGTGAGCGAGAACAGCACGGCGACGATGACCGCCGGGATGAGCGTCCAGACGATCTCGATTGTCAGGTTGCCGCGGGTCTGCGAGGCGTCCTGCTCCCTGCGCCGCCGGCCCTTGACGATGACGTAGGTGAGGATGCCCCAGACGGTGACGGCGACGCCGGCGAGGATGCCGAACATCCAGTAGGCCAGCGTGCGGATCTCGACGCCGGCCGAGCCCCGGGGCTGCCAGATGTCCGGCTGGCCGGGGACGCCGCAGCCGGCGGCCAGCAGCAGCGCGGCGGCGAGGGCGGCCAGCACGAGCGCGGGCGGCAGCACGCGCCGCCGCGCCCACGGCCGTCCCTGCCGGTCACCCCGCTGCGTCACGCCACGGCCCACGTTCCCCCCCACTTCGCTCGCGCCCATCTTCGCACGACTCCCGCGTGATGCGGCAGAATCAGCGGATGGACTACGTGAAGGCGGCGCAGCCGCGCATCGTCGGGCTCTTCCTCGTGACCGTGCTGGCGGCGCTGCTCCTCGGCGGGGCGCCCGGCGTGACCACGTGCGCCGTGGTGCTGGCCGCGACGGGGTTCACCGTGGCCGGCGCGGCGGTCGTCAACAACGTGCTCGAGCGCGACGCCGACACGCGCATGGCGCGGACGCGCCGGCGGCCGACGGCATCCGGCGCGCTGCCGCCAGGCCGCGCCCTCGCGGCCGCCGTCGTGGCCGTCGCAGCCGGCGTGCTGGCCCTCTGGGCCGTCGCCGGCCCCGTGGCGGCCGCGCTCGCCCTCGCCGGCGCGGCCTACTACGCGCTCTTCTACACGCTGGTGCTCAAGCCGCACACGGCGCTGAGCTCCGTGCCCGGCGCCCTGGCCGGCGTGTTCCCGGCCCTCGTGGGCTGGGCGGCCACCGGCGAAGCCTTCTCCGCCCAGGTCCTGTTCCTGTGCGGCGTGATCTTCCTGTGGTCGCCGCCGCACTTCTGGGCCCTGAGCCTGGCGCGCGAGGACGACTACCGCGCCAGCGGCATCCCCACGCCGCCGCTGCGCTACGGCGAGGGCCCCACCCGCGCGCTCATCGCCGGCTTCCTGGCGGCGCTCACGGCCGTCGTGGCCGGCGCCTGGGCCGGCGGGCTGTTCGGCGCCCTGTACGGCGGCCTCGCGCTGGCCGCGACGGCCGTGCTGTGGGTCTTCGTGGCGCGGCTGCCGGCTGGGCCCGCGCCCGGCCGCGCCTGGACCCTCTTCAAGGTGTCCGGCCCGTACCTCGCGGTCGTGCTCGCGGCGGCGGTGCTCGACCACCTGCTCTGAGGCCGCGGCGGTCCGCTCCGTGCCGCCTCGCGGCGCCGCCGGCCTCACCGCGCCGCCCACCGCTGCGACGCCCTGCGGGCGACCGCGTAGGTCGCCGCGGCCACCAGCGGCGGCGCCACGATCACCGCGGCGCGCAGCGCCTCGACCAGCGTGACCACGTCCAGGCCCCAGATGTTGGCGAACACGTCGTCGGCTCCGCCCAGCAGCAGCACCGTGAGGAAGGTGACGAAGCCCGCGCCCAGCGCCAGCCGGCCGGGGCGCTGCGTCGGGAACGTGAGCACGTTGTGGAAGTCGTGGTCGCGCAGCGCCCACTGGTCCACGAACGGCCAGACGAGCAGCGGCGTGAACACCAGGCCGGGCAGGACCACCGCCGGCCAGAACACCGCCGGCAGCAGGAACCAGCCGATGCGGATGTCCCAGCCGGGCATGAGCCGCAGGCCGCCCTCCATCCAGCCCATGTACCAGTCGGGCTGCGCCTGGGTGGTCGCGTCGAACGGGGTGTAGGGCCCGTACAGCCACACCGGGTTGATCTGCAGGAAGGCGCCGAACGCGGTGAGCACGCCGGCGACCAGCAGCAGGTAGCCCACCGTGCGCAGCGCGTAGGCGGGGACCATCGGGGTCCCGACCATGGTCCGGTCGTTCCGCCCCGGGCCCGGGAACTCGGTGTGGCGCTGGAACCACAGGATGCCCATGTGCAGCCCCAGCAGGCCCATGATGCCGAGCGGCAGCAGCAGGATGTGCACGGGGTAGATGCGCGCGATGATGCCGCTCGTGGGGAACTCGCCGCCGAACATCATCGAGGCGAGCCACGGCCCGAGGAACGGGATCGACTCCGTGATGGAGTACGCCACGCGCAGGCCCACGCCCGAGAGCAGGTCGTCGGGCAGCGAGTAGCCGAACAGCCCGTTCATGCCGACGAGGATGAGCAGCACGATGCCGATGAGCCAGTTGATCACGCGCGGCTTGCGGTAGGCGCCGGTGAAGAACATGCGCAGCAGGTGGATGATCAGGGCGGCGACGAACACCAGCGCCGCCCAGTGGTGCACCTGGCGGACCAGCAGCCCCGCCTTGACGGTGAAGCTCAGGTCCAGCACCGAGTCGTACGCGGCCGAGACCTCGGTGCCCTGGAGCGGCGCGTACGGCCCGTCGTACACGGTCGGCGTCTGCGCCGCCTGGAAGAACAGCGAGAGGAAGATGCCGGTGACCACGAGGATGATGAAGCAGTAGAGCGCGATCTCCCCGAGGAAGAACGCCCAGCTGTCGGGGAACACGTGACGCAGCTCCTCCTTGACCAGGCGGGAGCCGCCTCCGAGGTTGCGGTCGGTCCAGCGCGCCACAGGACGCAGCGGCGAGCGGCGCACGCCGAAGGCGCTGCCGAGGCTGTTGACGAGGCGGCGGCGGCTCACGACAGCCCCTCGTCCCAGAAGCCGGGGCCGACCGGCTCGGTGAAGTCGCGCTGCGCCACCAGGTAACCCTGCGTGTCGATGGCCAGCGGCAGCTGCGGGAGCGGCCTGCCGGCCGGCCCGAACACGACCCTGGCGCCGTCGAGCAGGTCGAAGCTCGACTGGTGGCACGGGCACACGAGGCGCTGCGCCTCGTCCTCGTACTGCGCCACCACGCAGCCGACGTGGGTGCACACGCGCGAGTAGGCGACGAAGCTCTCGGGGCTCCACGACTCGCGGCCGGGCCGCGGCTTGAAGTCGCCGTTGACGAAGTGGAACAGGGCGACCTGCGAGTCGGCCGACCCGACGTGTCCCTCGGGGAAGGCGACCAGCGTGCCGCCGGCGGCCAGGGCGTCGCGCGTGACCGGCACGCCCTCCGAGTCGACGAGCCGGGCGCCGGGCGTCCAGGCCGTGGTCCGCAGGCTCTTGCGGGGCCGCGGCCCCAGCGACCCGAGCAGCACGACCTGGCTGACGGCGAACACGGCGCCGCCGGCGACGAGCAGGCGGAACAGGAAGCGGCGGCGGGTGAGCACGCCGGCATCCTGCTCGAGCGCCGTCGCCAGCTCGTCGCGGCCCTCGGGGTCCTCGTGCGGCACCGGGTACGGGGCCGTGACGACCTCGTCGCCGGCGAGGTCGCGGCCCCACCAGGCGAGAGCAAGGCCGAGCCCCAGCAGGGCCGCGGCCAGGAAGCCGCCGGTCCAGCCGTTGCCGGCGCCGGCGATGAACGACCAGGCGAAGCCGATGGACGCGGCGATGGTGATGACGAGGCCGAGCGTCGCCGGCCACGTCGGCGGGCCCGATGGGGGCGCCGGCGTACCCGGCTCCGGCGGCCCCTCGGGCGGGCGGACTGCGTGCTCGTCGCTCACGGCACCGCCTTCCGCGACTTCCACGCGAGCCACACGGCGAGCACGACGAGGATCACGAGCCCGAGCCCGCCGAAGAGGCCTTCGGGCACCGGCCCGAGGTACCACAGGCCGGCGCCGCCGGGAGACTCCGGCTCGATGAGCCGGTCCACGTACAGCGCGACCGAGGTCTGCTGCGTGACGTCGAAGGTGTTGCCGGCGAAGGCCGGCATCTCACGCCGCCCGAGGATCATGGCGGCGAGCGCCTCGGCGGCCGGGTACTGCGCGATGTCCGGGGCGTTCTGCCCCGCGGTGAGCGCGCCGCCGCGTCCCGTCGCGCTGTGGCAGCCGGCGCAGTACAGGCGGTACAGGTCGCCGCCGCGGCCCAGCTCGGCCTCGTGCGACGCCGGGTCGGCGATGGACGTGGCGACGTATTGCGCTACCGCGTCGATCTGCTCCTGCGTGAGCGCGTCCCTGAACGACGGCATCTGGATGCCGCCCTGCGAGACCATGGGGCCGACAAGCTCGGCGAAGCCGGCCGGCGCCAGCGGCGGCCCGAACGCGCCTTCGCCCTTCGGGCCGTGACAGCCGGAGCAGTTCTGGAGGAAGACGCCGTCGCCGGTCGTGGGCTGCCCGGTGGGCTCCGCGGCCGGCGCCGCGACGCTCGAGGCGACGGGCGACGGCGAGGTCGCCGCGAGGGCCGGGGCCGCCGGCAGCGCGGCGCAGCACGCGGCCAGGACGAGTGTGATCGCGCTACGGCGCACGACCGGGGCTACGCCGCCCCGGCGCTCGCGCCGCCCTCGTCCCCGCCCCCAGCTCACTCCACAGACCCCCGTCTGCTCCCCGCGGGCGCGCAGCTCCACGCGACCGTCACGTCCGGCTCCTGCCCCGTCTGTGCGAAGCAAATGGTGCAAGAGGGGTGACAGGAGCCTCTGCCCTTGATAGTGATTGTTCATCTACCATGCACTGAACCACACGTAAAGCATGGTGCGGGGCGACCGACGGAGGCGAACGACCGGTGGGGGGGAGCGTCACGGAAGGCCTTCTGGCCATCACCATCTGGCCCGCAGCCCTGTACGCGGTGCTCGTGCTCGGCCTGGCGGCGCTGATCCTCGTGGTCTCGGCGGTCCTCGGCGAGCGGCGCAGGGCAGGGCGTGACCGCGACACGCAGTACGAGTCCGGGCTCGAGCCCGCCGGACCGCTGCCGCGGCGCCTCTCGGTGGAGTTCTACCAGGTCGCCCTGTTCTTCGTGATCTTCGACCTGGAGGCCGTGTTCATCTTCGCCTGGGCCGTCAACGCCCGCAGGCTGGGCTGGGCGGGCTACGCCGAGGTCGTCGTCTTCGTCGTGCTTCTGCTGGCCGGCCTCGTGTACCTGTGGAAGAGCGGCGGGCTGGACTGGGGTGCGGCCGGCCGCAGGCGCAGGGCGCGCCTCGCCGCGCGCCTCGAGCACGACGCGGCCGCAGGTGCCGCGCCCGAGGCGTCCGCCGGCGCGGCGCACACGGAGGTCCACCCGTGACCCCGCGCCGCAGCGACAGGCCGTCCCGCACCGGCATGGCGCTCGACGCCATGCTGGAGTCGGAGCAGCCGCTGGTCGCCGGCCCCGACGGCAACATCTTCATGGGCAGCCTGCAGGGGCTCATCGCCTGGGGCCGCAAGTACTCGCTGTGGCCGTTCGGCTTCGGCCTCTCGTGCTGCTTCGTCGAGATGGCCACGAGCCTCACGCCGCGTTACGACATCGCCCGCTTCGGCGCCGAGGTGCTGCGCATCTCGCCGCGCGAGGCCGTCGTGATGCTCGTCGCCGGCACCGTGTTCAAGAAGATGGTGCCCACCATCATCCAGCTGCACCGCCAGATGATGGCGCCGCGCTGGGTGATCAGCATGGGGTCGTGCGCCAACTCCGGCGGCATGTACGACGCCTACAGCGTCGTGCAGGGCGTCGACTCGTTCCTGCCCGTGGACGTGTACGTCCAGGGCTGCCCGCCGGCGCCGACGGCGCTCATGGAGGGCCTCCTGCTGC
>CAIXSE010000903.1 GCA_903921965.1 uncultured Thermoleophilia bacterium
ACCATCATGGAGCTCTGCCAGGGGCGCCGCGCCGACTTCGTCGACATGAAGTACCTGTCGCCGGAGCGCGTCGAGATGCACTACAAGCTGCCGCTCGGCGAGATCGTGCTCGACTTCTTCGACCAGCTCAAGACGCGCACCCGCGGCTACGCCTCGCTCGACTACGAGTACTCGGGCTACCGCCAGAGCGACCTCGTGAAGCTCGACATCCTGCTGGCCGGTGAGCCCGTCGACGCGCTGTCGCTGATCACGCCGCGCGAACGCGCCCACCAGAGGGGCAAAGCCCTGGTGACGAAGCTCCGCCAGAAGATCCCGCGGCAGCTGTTCGAGGTCGCCGTGCAGGCGGCCATCGGCAACAAGGTCGTGGCGCGCGAGACGGTGAAGGCCGTGCGCAAGGACGTGATCGCCAAGTGCTACGGCGGCGACATCAGCCGCAAGCGCAAGCTCCTCGAGAAACAGAAGGAAGGCAAGAAGCGCATGAAGCAGCTCGGCGTGGTCGAGGTGCCACAGGAGGCCTTCCTCGCCGTGCTCGAACTGGACACCGGCGAGAAGGACCGCTGATGGGCGGCGCCGGAGAGCCCCGGGACGGGGCGGGCCCGGCGCCGGTCGCCGGACCGCGGCAGGCCGCGCAGCGTGGGGCGCACGCCGCGGGCCCGCACCTCACGGCGCCCTCTGCCGCCTTGCGCGAGTCGTTCCTCGCCGCCCTCGCCGAGTACCACGCCGAGGGCCGCCACAGCGAGCTCGACCTCGCCGTCCTGTCCGAGCCCGGCGAGTTCGCGAAGTACGTGCGGGCGCTGCGCGACGACGTCGCCCACCCCGGCGCGCCCGACCGCTACGTGTGGCGCGCCTTCGGCGTCCGCATCGAGGCCCCGTACGACGGCTACGTCCCGCAGACGGCGTTGTGGTGGGCGCTCGGCGACGAGTACCTCGGGCGCGTCAACATCCGTCACCGCCTGAACCGCGACCTGCTGCGCGGCGGCGGCAACATCGGCTACGAGATCCGTCCGTCGGCGCGGCGGCGGGGCCACGCCACCGCCATGCTGGCGGCGGCGCTGCCGGTGGCCGCCGCCCTCGGCATCCGCGAGGCGCGCATCGACTGCGCCGTGGACAACGTCGCGTCGCGCCGCGTGATCGAGCACAACGGCGGCGTGTTCGAGCGCGAGGAGGACGGCTCGTACTTCTTCCTCGTGCCCACGTCGCCGCGACCGTGAGCCCCGCTGCGCCCGGCGTCTTCGCCGGACCGGTGCACCACGTCTACGTGCACGTGCCCTTCTGCCGCGCGCGCTGCGACTACTGCGACTTCGCCTCCGTCGCGGTCGGCGCGCCGGGCGCAGCCGGCGCGCGCCTCGACGCGTTCGTGGACGGCGTCGCCGCCGAGTGGCAGCGGGAGCGGGCGGCACACGACGTGCGCCGCCTGCACACCTTGTACCTCGGCGGCGGGACACCCAGCCTGCTGGGCGCGGAGCGCCTGGAGCGCCTCCTCGGGCTCTTCCGGGCGTCCCTGACGCCGCACGCCGAGGTCACCGTGGAGGCGAACCCCGAAGACGTCGACGCACGGTTCGCCGCCTGGGCGGCCGGGTGGGGCGGGGGCGGGGTCACTGCACCCGGCCGCGGCGGTGCGGCCGTCGCCGGGCGACCCTTGCGCGTGTCGCTCGGTGTGCAGAGCTTCGACCCGGCGCTGCGGACGGCACTGGGGCGCCGCGCCCAGGCCGACCCGGCGGCCGCGTTCACCCGCCTGCGCGAGGCCGGCGTGTGCGCGCTCTCGGCCGACCTCATCCACGGCATCCCCGGGCAGGACGACGCCGGCCTCGAGGCCGATCTCGCCGCCCTGCTCGAGCTCCGCCCCGGCCACGTCTCGTGGTACGAGCTCACGCCGGCCGCGGGGACGCCGCTGGCGGCGCGGCTCGCGGCCGCCCGTGCCGCCGGTGCGGACGCCGGGGACCCGGACGCGGCCGCCGGCCGCTACCGGCGCATCGTGCGCG
>CAIXSE010000904.1 GCA_903921965.1 uncultured Thermoleophilia bacterium
AGCCGGCGCGCCCGGCAGGACGCCGGCGGCGGTCGCCGCCGCCGAGTCCCGGGCGGCCCGGAAGCGCGCCGGCAGTACGCGGCCGGGGGTCCGCGCACGCCGGGTCCGTCACGTGGTGCCGGTCGTCGTGCTCGCCGCCGCGTGCGCGGCGCTGCTCATCGCCCTCCTGGCCGGTGCGGGAGTCCGCGGCGAGGACGCCGGCACCGGCGCCGCATCCACGCCGGTCCCCGTGCCCACGGTCACGGTGACGGTCACGCCGGTGCCCTCTGCCTCCAGCGCGCCGGTGTCCCCGGTCGCTCTCCCCAGGATCACCACCTCCGGGACGCTGGTCACCGACCACGGCACCTGGGAGAAGGTCGAGCTCGAGAAGCCGGTGTTCGAGCAGGGCAAGGCCGAGCTCTCGAAGTGGGGCCAGAAGACCTTGCGCAAGGTCGCCGTCCAGTTCACGGAGCGGGCCGGCGACGACGTGGCGATGATCGTGGTCGGCGACGCCGGCGCGGCGCCCGGCGCCTACGGCGGCGAGGCTTCTCTGGGGATGTCGCGGGCGGTCGCGGTCATCCGCTTCATGCACGACGAGACGGGCCTTCCCTACGACCGGGTCTCGGCGGCCACGACCAGGGCGGGGTCCGGACAGGACCGTTCCGTGGTCCTCAAGCTGGTCCCGCTGCAGAAGTCCTTCTGACGGACCCGGGCCGCCCGTCGCGCGCCGCCGGCCTCAGCGGCCGGATCCGGCGAGCAGCGCCCGCACCGCTTCGGCGGACTCCGCCTCCAGCGCCAGGGCCGCGAGGCGTGTGGCCTCCGCCGTGCCGGTCCGGCGTACGGCCTCCTTGACCGCCGGCACGAGCGCCGGCGCCACCGAGAGCTCGCGCACCCCGAGGCCCAGCAGCAGGGGCAGCGCGTCCGTGTCCCCGGCCACCTCGCCGCAGACGGACACCCGGCGGCCGGCGCGTGCGGCGGCCGCGACCGTGCGCGCGATCAGGCCGAGCACCGCCGGGTGCAGCGCGTCGCCCAGGGCGCCGAGCTCCGCGTTGCCGCGCTCCGCGGCGAGCGTGTACTGGGTGAGGTCGTTGGTGCCTATCGAGAAGAAGTCCACCAGCGGAGCCAGCACGGCGGCCGTCAATGCGGCGGACGGGACCTCGATCATGACGCCGACCTCGGGCGCACCCACCGGGCACCCCGTCGCGCGCACGTCGGCCGCCGCGCGTTGCAGCAGGCTGAGCGCGTCGCGCAGCTCCCGGGCCGTCGTCACCATGGGGAACATGAGGCGCAACGGATGGCGCGCGGAGACCCGCAGCACCGCGCGCAGCTGCGGCAGGAGCAGCTCGGGGCGGGCGAGCCCGAGGCGCAGGCCGCGGAGTCCCAGGAAGGGGTTGGCCTCGGGCGCCTGCGGGACGTACGGGAGCGGCTTGTCGGCGCCGGCGTCGAGCGTGCGCACCGTCAGCGGGCGCCCGTCGAGCGCCGCGGCGGCACGCTCGTAAGCGTCCGTCTGCTCGGCCTCGTCCGGCGCCGTGGCCGCGCCGAGGAACAGGAACTCGGTGCGCAGCAGCCCGATGCCGTCGGCGCCCGCGGCCGCCGCCGCGATGGCGTCGGACGCCGTCGCGATGTTCGCCTCGACGAGGACGCGGACGCCGTCGCGCGACACCGCCGGCCGCGCCGCCGCCGCTCGTGCCGCCGCGGCTGTGCGGGCGGCTTCCTCGCGGCGGCGCTCGACCTCCGCCAGCTGGGCGGCCGCCGGGCCCACCGTCACCGTCCCCGCCGCCCCGTCCACCACCAGCAGTACGCCGTCGGGGACGGCCAGGAGGGCGGGCCCTGCCGCGACGACGGCCGGCAGGCCGAGTGCCCGCGCGAGGATGGCGGCGTGGGAGGTCGGTCCGCCGCCCGCGCAGGCGAGGGCGCGCACGTCCGAGCTCTGCAGTGCCGCGACCTCGGATGGGGTGAGGTCGGCGGCCACGAGGACCTCCGTGCCCGGCGCGACCTCCCTCCGGCCGCCTCCCCCGAGGTGTGCCGCCACCTGCGCGCCCACGGCCCGCAGGTCTGCCGCGCGCCCGCGCTGGTACGGGTCCTCCAGGCCATCCCAGGCCGTCGCCGCCTCCGCGACCGCCTCGGTCCACGCGGCCAGGGCCGCCGTACCGTGGCCGTGCACCTTGCGTCGCGCCGAGGCCAGCAGTTCGTCGTCCTCGAGGAACAGCAGGTGGGCGTCGAAGATCGCGGCGTCGGCGGCGGTCGCCCGGGCCGCGACCGACTCGCGTGTGCGCCGCAGCCCGGCGGCGGTCTCGGCGAGCGCCTGCTCGAGGGCTCGCCACTCGGCGCCGGGGTC
>CAIXSE010000905.1 GCA_903921965.1 uncultured Thermoleophilia bacterium
CGTCGTTCGACGTGGACGACGACGTCCTCGACATCCCCAGCTTCCTGCGCGACCGCTGAGCTGCGCGCTGAACCACCAGTCCGCCCGGCGCGTCTCCGGGGCATCCGCAGGTTGCTCCCGGGCCGTGCACGACGGCTCACCGGGGGCGGCGCGGGGCGAGTTGCACGGCCCAGTCCCGTCCGGTAGTCTGTACCGCCTGACGGCCCAAAGCAGGTCTTCGGGCTTGAGGAATCCATGAAAAAGCACAGAAACCTCATCATCCTGCTCGTGATGGCCGCCCTCGTGGCGGTCTCCGTGTACTACATCGTCCCGCCGAGCGAGAAGACCCGGCTGGGCCTCGACCTGCAGGGCGGTCTCGAGATCGTGTACTCGGCCAAGACCGCCGACGGCAAGGCCCCTTCCCAGTCGCAGCTCGACCAGACCACCCAGATCCTCGACCGCCGCGTCAACGGCCTCGGCGTCACCGAGTCGGCCATCCAGAAGCAGGGCACCGATCAGATCTCCGTCGCCCTGCCGGGCATCAAAGACGCCCAGCAGGCCCTCGACATCATCGGCAAGACGGCTCAGCTCGAGTTCTACAAGGACGACGCCAAGTCGCGCCCGGTGGGTCCCGTCGCGACCAAGGAAGACGCGCTCGACGAGCTCAAGAAGCAGGGCGTCTCGCAGAGCGAGATCGACCAGCTCTCCCAGGAGGGCAACACGGCCAAGTACGCGCTCGTCGAGCGCCCGGCCGACACGGTCAACGACGTGCCCGCACAGTGGTACGTCTACAACCGTCCGCCGGCGCTCACCGGCGACGCCATCAAGAGCGCCCGCGCCGGCTACAACGCCAACGGCCAGCCCAACGTGCTCATCGACTTCACCTCCGAGGGCAGCAAGCAGTTCCAGGACGTCACGCGCGAGCTGTACCGCACCGGCCTGCTCAAGAACGAGCCGCAGACCTTCGCGATCGTCCTCGACAACGTCATGGAGTCGGACCCGTACATCGACTACAAGGACCCGGGCCTGCGTGACGGCATCAGCGGCGGCGCCGAGATCAGCGGCGGCAACATGACCGTCAAGGAGTCGCAGGACCTCGCCTTCGTGCTCAAGACCGGCGCCCTGCCCGTCAAGCTCATCCCCACCTACCAGCAGCAGGTCTCGGCGACGCTCGGCAAGGACTCCCTCAACCAGGGCCTCATCGCCGCCTTGGCCGGCCTCGCCATCGTGCTCATCTACATGCTGGTCTACTACCGGTTCCTGGGCCTCGTCGCCGACCTCGCTCTCATCGTGTACGGCATCCTGCTCTGGGGCCTCTTCAGCGCCATCCCCGTCACGCTCACGCTGCCCGGCATCGCCGGCATGATCCTCACGATCGGCGTGGCCGCCGACGCCAACGTCATCATCTTCGAGCGCATCAAGGAAGAAGTGCGCCACGGCAAGACCGTGCGCTCCGCCGTCAACAGCGGCTACGCGCGCGGCTTCAAGACCATCCTCGACGCGAACATCCTGACCATGCTCACGGCGGCCGTCCTGTTCCTGTTCGCGACCGCCGGCCCCAAGGGGTTCGCCTTCACGCTCATCCTGGGTGTGGCCGTCAGCATGCTCACCGCGATCCTGTTCACACGCGCCATGCTCGGCGTGCTGGCCGGCTTCGCGTTCTTCAACAAGCCGGCCTTCATGGGCGTGCGCGCCGGCCAGATCGAGGCCGAGGTCGCGGCCGAGAGCCGCGTGGCGGCCTCGCGTCAGCGCCGCCGTTCCACGGCCACCGCGGCCACCGGCGCGGCCACCGCCACCGCCACCGCCGCTGCGGGCGGCGCCGCGACCAGCACGTCGTCGGCCGCCGCGGACGCCGACGCCTCCGCGCCGTCCGCGGCGCCTCAGAAGGCCGCCGCGGCGCGCCCGCGTCAGGCCACGTCCCGCAAGAAGAGAAAGCGCCGGTAGGTAGCCCCGTGAACTGGATCCGCAAGATCTACAGCTTCGACTACATGGGCCACAAGAAGTGGTGGTTCGCCCTCTCGGCCATCATCATCGGCGCCGGGCTCATCAGCCTGTTCGTCAAGGGCGGGGGCAACCCCCTCAAGGGTCTGAACTACGGCCTCGAGTTCAAGGAAGGCACGCGCATCGCCGTGGCCTTCAAGGAGCAGCCGACCCTTGCCGAGGTGCGTACGGTCATGAACCAGGCCGGCTACCCCAACGCACAGCTGCAGGAGACTCCCGACGTCTCCGGCTCGAAGCTGCCCGGGTTCCAGATCCAGACCGAGGTGCTCAGCCCCGACGAGCAGGCGGCGCTGAAGGAGAAGCTGAACGAGGCGTTCACGATCGCCACGAACAACGGCACCGAGATCTACAGTCTCGAGACGGTCGGCGCCACGTTCGGGCGCCAGGTGGTGAGCTCGTCGCTCAAGGCGGTGGGCATCGCCCTGCTCCTGATCCTCATCTACGTCACGTTCCGCTTCCAGTGGAAGTTCGCCGTCGGCGCCATCGCCGCGGAGATCCACGACCTGCTCGTCGTCATCGGTATCTACTCGCTCACCGGGCGTGAGGTCACGACTGCCACCATCGCCGCGGTGCTCACCATCTTGGGCTACTCGCTGTACGACACGGTCATCATCTACGACCGTATCCGCGAGAACCAGCCCAAGCTCAGTCGGCTCCCGTACGGCGACATGGTCAACGTCTCCATCTGGGAGGTGCTGACCAGGTCGATCAACACCACCATGATCGTCCTCCTGCCGGTGCTGTGCCTGCTCTTCTTCGGCGGCGCGACCCTCAAGGACTTCGCCTTCGCGCTCCTCGTCGGCATCCTTTCCGGCGCGTACTCCTCGATCTTCGTGGCCAGCCCCATCCTGGTCGTGCTCAAGGAGCGCGAGCCCCAGTACAAGAAAGCCAAGGTCGCGGCGCGCGCGGAAGAGGCCTGAGGCCGCACAGACACGAGGCCCCGTCGGGCGCCGGCCGAGGTCCCCTCGGCCGGCGCCCGACGCGTCTTTCGGGGCGGCCGCGGACGTGCCCGGCGGCGGACGGTCCGGGGAAGAGGCAGGGCAGCACGTGGAACGGCCCGGCTCGAGCCGGTGCGCGGGGGCGGCGGCTGCGGCGTCGCTCAGGAGGCGCGCGGGTGGGCGCTCACGTCGCCCATCAGGCGCGCCGCGAGCAGGCGGGCCTGGAAGGCCTTCATGCGGCAGCTGTCACTGCAGTACTTCTTGGCGGGGTTGGTGGTGACGAAGTCCCGGCCGCACAGGTCGAACGCGCAGCGGCGGGCCATCTCCTCGTGGTGGCTGATGCCCCGGATGCCGGGATGGAACTCTTCCTTCCAGCCGTCCCCGTGCAGGGCGCATATCTGCGAAGGGTTGTAGGCGGAAAGCCGCGTGCCGCAGCCATCCACCTTGCAGATCCTGCCCACGCCGTATGTGCGTGTCTTGTCCATGTCCTCCGCCTCGTCGGGTCCCCTCCGCCCCGTGCGGAAAGTCACGGCACTGTCAGGGTACCGCTGCCTTGATGGCCTCGCCGCGCGACGGGTAGATGCCGAAGATGCGGTCGAGGCCGGTGATCTCGAAGATGCGGATGATGTTCTCGTCGGTGCAGACGATGTCGAGGTTGCCGTTGCGGGGCCGCACCCGTTTGGCGCCGCTCACGAGCACTCCGAGGGCCGTGGAGTCGATGAACGTGACCTGCGAGAGGTCGACGATGACACGGCGTGCGCCGCCCTCGATGCCGTTCACGAGGACTTCCTTGAACTGGGGCGCAGAGTAGATGTCGATCTCCCCGCCGAGGACCACCACGCCGACGTCCTCGCTCGGCGTCTCGTAGACGACGCTGAACTGCGGCCGCTCCTCCATGCACGCCTCCTCTCGTGGCTTGGCGGACGGGCACTGAAGGCGTGCGCCCGAGTGCTCGTCAACTACGTTTCCGGACGGGGTGGCAGCTAAACCCGCGGCGGGCCGTCAGCGGGGCGCGGTGGGGAGGAGGTCCTCGGCGGTGCCGGGGCCGCGCACGGCGTAGGCGGCGATCATGCGGTCGGTGATCCACTCGACCGGGGCGCGGTCGTCGGTCCAGGGACGCTCGGAGGGCGCCGCGGGCCGCAGGTCGCGGGCGAAGAGGCGCGTGTCCGCGAGGATGGGCTGCGGCGCGGCGAGGAGGCGCTCGCGCAGCACGGACTCCGGCTGCGCGGCGCTGAGGCCGACGACGAACTGGTTGAAGCGCAGCGCCTGCCACGTGACGACCTGCGGGAACTCGGTGGCGAGCGTGCCGGCGACCGCCTCCGCGAGGCGGTGGTCGCCGGGGACGGTGGTGACGTTGAGGGCGACGAGGCCGCCGGGCGTGAGCCGCTCGCGGACGAGCCGGAAGAACTCCTGCGTCGTGAGGTAGAACGGCACGTACGGCTGGCGGTAGGCGTCGATGAGGATGAGGTCGTAGCGCGCCCGCGTCCTGCGCAGGAACGGGCGCGCGTCCGCGTCGAAGACGGTGAGGCGCGGGTTGTCGTCCATGCCGAACCAGCGGCGGCCGACGGCCGAGACGGCGGGGTCGATCTCGACGCCGTCGATACGCGCCTGCGGGTAGTACACGCCGTACGCCCGCGCCGTGGTGCCGCCGGCGTTGCCGAGGATCGCGACCCGGCGCGCCTCGCGGCCCAGCAGGGGCGGCGCGGTGAGGAACATGTCCCACTCACCGCCGGTCAGCACCGTGTCCGCGCGCCACACGGAGTGCACGGCGAGGCCCTCGTTGAGGTACAGCAGCCGCTCGGACCCGTTCTGCACCACCTGGATGAACTGGTAGCGGGACTCCTCCTCGTGGATGAGGCCCGGCGCCGCCTTGACCACGCCCGGCGGGATGGCCAGGAGCCCGCCGATGACGGCGGCGACCACGACCCCCGGCACGAGCCGGCGACGCCCCAGCAGCGGCAGCGCCGCCACGGCCATGATGAGCGCGGCGCAGAGCATGGTGCGCTGCGTCCCGACGAGCGGGATGGTCACGAGCGCGGGCAGGAAGGTGCCGAGCATGCTGCCGGCCGTGGACAGCGCGAAGATCCTTCCGGCCACGCGCCCGGCGTCGGCGACGTCCGTCGTGGCGAGGCGCACGGCGAACGGCGTGACCATGCCGAGCAGGACGACCGGCGGCGCGAAGAGGAGCAGCGAGGCCGCGAAGGAGCCGACCACGGCGCCCGTGGAGAGCGTGTCGAGGCCGCGCACCGAGAGGTCGAGGAGGGGCCGCGCCACGAAGGGGATCGCGGCCACCAGCGCCGCCGCCACCAGCACGATGGTCGCGAGCAGCGACTGCGATGGCCGGCGGTCCACCCACTTGCCGCCCAGCCAGTAGCCGAGCGACAGCGACACCAGGATGAGGCCGATGATGTTGGCCCACACCACCGTGGACGAGCCGTAGTACGGCGCCAGGAGCCGTGAGGCGCAGATCTCGGTGGCCATCGAGCCGATGCCGGCGAAGAACACGAGAGCCGTGAGGGCGCGGCGGCGCTGGGCGGAGGAGGGCGCAGCCCCGGCAGGCCCTGCGGGCGCAGGCGTCGCCGGGGCGGAAGAGGACGGCGCGGTTGGCGGCGTGGCGGTCACGGGGTCACAGTGTACTGGACCCGCGCCCGGCGGTCGTCCGCGCGGGAGACCGCGCCCAGCGGCCGGGCTCTCATACCCGTGGGGCGCCTCGAGGCGGCGCAGGTTCCCTGCGGCGACCGCGGCGACCAGGTCGAGGAGTACCTGCTCGCCGGCGTGGGGAGGGCCGGTGAGGGCGGCGGTGAGGCGCAGGCCGCCGTCTCCGCCGTCCGTCCCGGCGGGGAGGCGGACGGTACCGTCCGGCGCCGCTCCCGCGGACCCCTCCGCAACCGGCAAGGTCGCGGTCGACGTCGTCCCGGCTGCAACGGCGGTGCCCGCCCGGCGTGCGCGTGCAGGGGAGCAGACCGCTCGCCGACCAGCGCCTCACGGTGTGGGGCGCCACCCCCAGCCGGAGGGCCGCCCGCTGGACGTTGAGGTACACGCCGCCTCACGGATCCGTGGTGACCGTCAAGTTCGGTCAGGTTCCGGGTCGCCGGCGTGTCAAGAGCGCTGAAGAAGACGTCCTGCACAGGCGCGTTGCTCGTGCAAGCATGGGTGAAAAACGTCAGCGCGTCGCGGCCGTCGCGGCCGGGCGCACCGGAGGAGGGATCCGTCATGCGCGTGCTGCAGCTGGGTGTGGGGTCGGTGGGCGAGGTGACGGCGCGCACCGTCGCGGCGGCGCCGGAGGTGGACGCGGTCGTGCTGGCGGACATCGACGAGGCCAGGCCGCGGGCGGTGGCGCCGAAGCTGCCGGCCGGAAAGGCGGAGACGCTGCTGCTCGACGTGCACGACGCCGAGGCGCTCGCCGGCGCGCTCCGCGGCGTCGACCTCGTGATCAACGGGCTGATCCCCGAGGTGAACCTGGACGTGATGGCGGCCTGCCTGGAGACCGGGACCCACTACCTCGACATGGCGGCGGCCGGCCCGCGCGACGTGGTGGGCACGGCCGATGTCGACGAGGAGCTGGCCCTGCACGAGGAGTTCAGGCGGGCCGGGCTCACGGCGCTCGTGTTCTTCGGCATCGACCCCGGCGCGAGCGACGTGTTCGCGCGCACGCTCTACGACCAGTTCGACACCGTCGAGCGCCTCACGGTGCTCGACGGCGACAGGTCGAGCGCCGACGGCGTCGACTACGCGCCCAGCTTCTCGCCGGCCACGATGGTGGAGGAGTGCCTGATCCTGCCGCCGCACGCCTTCGAAGACGGGAGGCTCGTGCGGCGCCGCTCGCTGTCGAAGTCGTTCGACTTCGATTTCCCGGCGCCGGTCGGTCCGCTCACGGTGTGGAACGTCGACCACGAGGAGTCGCAGCTCATGCCGCTGTTCCTCGGCGACAAGGGCCTGCGCAACGCCGACTTCTTCATCGCCCTGGACCCCGACTGGGCCGATCTGCTGCTCGCCTGGCGCAGGCTCGGCTTCGACCACAACCACGAGATCGAGTTCGAGGGCTGCCGCTTCAGGCCGCTCGACCTGCTGGTCTCGCGCCTGCCGAAGTCGGTCGACCTGATCGGCAGGCTCCACGGGGCCGTCTGCGTGGGCACGCTCGCCGAGGGCACCGTCGGCGGCGAGCGCGTGCGCCGCTTCATGTACCAGGTCACGTCGCACGACGAAGCGTACGTGAAGCACGGCGTGCAGGGCACCGGCTGGCAGACCGGCGTGCCCGCCGCGTGCGCGGCGATCATGCTCGCCCGTGGACAGGTGCCGGGCGCCGGGGTGTACGCTCCCGAGCAGATCGACCCGGCGCCGTTCCTCGCGCTGATGGCCGGGCAGGGTACTCCGTGGGGCGTGGTCGACCTGCCGGCGGACGAGGAGCTGCCGATCTGACGGAGGACTCGCGGCCCCGCCGGCCGCGCGGCCGGCGGGGTCCGACGGGCGAGAGGAGGGGGACGTGAGCGAGACAGCGGAGCCGGCGTCGACCGGCGGCCGGGCTCACGGCACGGGGACCGCGAACGGACAGCTCAGACGCGTGCGCGTCCCGCTGCTGACCGCCGTGGCCATGATCTTCATCTTCGTGTCCTCGGGCGCCTTCGGCATCGAGGACATGGTCTCGGAGTCGGGCCCCGGCCTCACCCTGCTCATGCTCCTCGTGCTGCCCGTCGTCTGGGCCCTCCCGATGGCCCTCGTGTGCTCGGAGCTCGGCTCCGCCCTGCCCGAAGAGGGCGGCTACTACGCCTGGACGAGGCGCGCCCTGGGCGAGTTCTGGGGCTTCCAGTGCGGCTGGTGGGCCTGGACCTGCCAGTGGGTCGACTCGGCCGTCTACATCGCCCTCATCCAGGGCTACGTGGCCACGTGGTGGCCGCAGCTCAAGGCCTGGGAGGTCTGGGGCATCGGGGCCGCGCTGATCGTGGTGTTCGCGTACACCAACATCCGCGGCCTGAACATCGTCGCCATCAGCTCGGTGCTGTTCACCGTCATCATCGTGGCGCCGTTCCTGGTGGAGATCGTCCTGGGCTTCGCGCACTGGCACGGGACGCCGGCGCAGCCGTTCCTGCCACCGGGTGAGTCGCTGGGGAGCAGCATCAGCCTGGGCCTGGCGATCGGCGTGTGGATGTACTCCGGGTACGACTCCATGTCGACGCTGGCCGGCGAGATCGAGCGCCCGCGCCGCATCATCCCGCGGGCGCTCATGATCGCCATGCCCATCATCGTCGCCCTGTACTTCCTCCCGACGCTCGCCGGCCTGGCCGGCGTCGGGAGCTGGGCCGACTGGACGACGAGCGGCGGCATCTCGTTCGTGGAGGTGGCGCGAGAGCTGGGCGGCCCCGTGCTCGGCTACGTCATGCTCGGGGCCGCCGTCATCAGCAACATGGCCTTGTACCAGGACTACCTGACGTCGGGTTCGCGGCCCGCCTACGCCATGGCGCAGGACCGGCTGCTGCCCAGGGTGCTGTACCGGGCGCACCCGAAGTACGGCACGCCCTACGTGTCCATCCTGTTGCTCGCGGCCCTCAACCTGGTGCTGATCGTGGGGACGTTCGCGAACCTCGTCGTCATCGACGTGGTGCTCAACATGTTCTACTACATCCTCATCTTCGTGGCCGCGGTGCGGCTGCGGCAGAAGGAGCCGGGGCTGGAACGGCCGTTCCGCATCCCCGGCGGCACGGTGGCGCTGGCCCTGATCTGCGCGCCGGCGGTGTCCATCGCCGTGCTGACGCTGTACACGAACGCCGTGGACACCAGCACCGAGGTGCTGGGGCACGCGAGCTTCTCGCTGGGCGGGTTCACGTTCGGCTGGTACGGGATCGGCGGTCTCGTCGCGCTCGTGGCCGGGCCGGTCGCCTACGTGGTCTTCAAGAAGACGCTCGGCGGGCGGCCGCAGCAGACGACGGGCGGGGCGGAGTGAGGAAGGTGGTGGAGGTAAGCGGGCTCGAACCGCTGACCTTCTGGCTGCCAGCCAGACGCTCTCCCAGCTGAGCTATACCCCCACGCGGGTGCCGGATGACTCCGGCGGCATCGAAGTATACCCAGCGGGTGGGGAGGCCGCAACTCGCGGGCGGGCGCCGGTGCGGGCGCGCGGGCGGCGGCGCGCCGGGCCGGTCCCGCAGGGCGGTCGTGTAGAATCAGGCCTCGCGCGCCCGCAGGCGTGCGCGAGGCCGCCTGTTCGACCCGTTCGAAAGGACCCCATGGACCGCCGCTACGACCCGCACGCCATCGAGGAGAAGTGGCAGCGCCTCTGGAAGGAGCGCGACGCCTACCGCACGCCCGACGAGAGCGACAAGCCCAAGTTCTACGCCCTCGAC
>CAIXSE010000906.1 GCA_903921965.1 uncultured Thermoleophilia bacterium
GTAGAACATGAAGACGAAGGCCGCGACCTCGACGGCGTTGGCGCCGAGGCTCCAGGGGTGGGGTTGCGGCATGACGACCGACGAGACCTTGGACCCCGCCAGGCTGCTGGTGGTGACGGAGACGATGGGCCCGTGGAGGAGGCCGGTCGGGAGGACGAGGTCCACCACGACGAAGGCGCAGATCACGGCCGTGAGCGCCAGGAGGACGCGCAGCGGCCGGACCCCGGTGGCGAACGCCACCAGCCACGTGGTCGCGAGCGTCCACGCCGCCTCCGCGGGGAAGAGGCCCCAGCGCAACGCGGCGGTGAGCTGGCCGGGGGTGTCCGCCAGGTAGAGGAGGACCACCGCCAGCGAGCCGGCCGCCGCCGTCGCCGCCTGGAGGGCGAAGGTGACGCGGACGGGGTCTCGCGGGCGCCGCGACAGGCCTGCCACCGCGGCCGTCAGCGCCGCCTGCAGGCAGATCCCGGCCGTCGCGGCCATGATGAGGACGGGGAGGTTCACGGTCCGCCCTGTGCGCTTCCTCTCTGCCCGCCGGCCGCCGGTAGCGGCGGGCGGGCGTGTGCGGTACAGTCGTGCGCGTCGTATGCCTTTCGGCTAGGCTAGCATAGGCCGAGCGTCAACCGGCCTCTGGTCTCGCGACCGGGCCGGTGGCGATCCCGCCGGAACAGACTGGGCGCCGGGACGGTCCGCTGGGCAGACCTCACCGGCGAGGGGGTTTGGCGTGTACGTTGGTGCGTCGTGCCGCGGCCGTGAGCCGCTCGGGGGGCGGTCCTGAGACCGCGCAGCCTCGTCCGTATCGCCCTCACGGGCATCCAGGGAAACCCGCTGCGCAGCTGGCTCGTCGGCCTGTGCGCGCTCCTCGTCGCCGGCATGGTGCTGTCCACGGTCATCATCTCCCGCGGGGGGCAGGAGAGCCTGGAGCTGGCGCGCCAGCGCCTGGGCGCCGACGTCGTGGTGGTGCCCCGCGGCTCCGTGACCGGGGTCGAGGGGGCGCTCCTCCTCGGCAACGCCACCAACACCTACATGCCGCGGGCCGTGGTCGACAGTGTCCGCGCCGTCCCCGGGGTCGCGACCGCGTCTCCGCAGCTGTACCTGACGTCCATGGCGAACTCGTCGTGCTGCTCCGTCTCGCTCATGTTCATGT
This sequence comes from uncultured Thermoleophilia bacterium, assembly GCA_903921965.1. The sequence continues at coordinate 1,145 of CAIXSE010000906.1, forward strand.
ACGCCTTCGACCCGGTCACCGACTTCGCCATCGAGCCATGGCTCAAGCAGACCCTCGGGCACGACCTGGCCGAGGGGCAGGCGATCGGCGGCTCCGACGTCTTCGTGCCCAAGGGGCAGGACTCCATCAAGCTGTACGGGTACGACTTCACGCTGGTCGGCAACCTCGAGCCCACCGGGACGAACCTCGACCAGACCCTCTTCATGACGTTCCCCACCGCCGAGGCCATGGCGAAGACCTCGCAGACCAAGGCCAAGATGGCGCTGCCGGTGCTCTCGGACACGGTGTCGTCGGTCCTGGTCAAGGTGGGCGCGGACGCCGACCGCGTCACGGTCGCGCGCGACATCGCCGCGGCCGTCCCCGAGGTCGACGCCGTCCCCGCCGCCGAGCTGTTCGGCAGCTACGGGACGCAGATCGCAGGGGTGCTGCGCACACTCGTCGTCGTCATCGTCCTCACCGTCGTCCTCTCGCTGGCGCTGATGGCGGTCATCTTCTGGATGTCGGTGCACGACCGCCGCCGGCAGATCGGCGTGCTGCGCGCCCTGGGCGCCACGCAGCGGTACGTGCTCCTCGCGTACATGACCGAGGCGGGCATGCTCGCTCTGGCCGGCGGTCTCGTCGGAGCCGTGCTCGCCGCCGTGGTCATGTACCTGTTCCGCAACCTGCTCGTGTCGGCGCTCGGCTTCCCGATCCTCCTGCCGTCCATCCTGAGTCTCGTGGGGCTGGTGCTGGCCGGGCTGGTCGTGGCGCTCGCCGTGGCCGCGGTGGCCGCCTTCGTGCCGGCCTTCCGCGCCTCGCGCCAGGAGCCCGCGGTCTCGATGAGGGAGTGAGCAGCATGTCGGCGGTGTCACTGCGGGGCGTGGGGAAGTCGTACGGCGGGGCCGCGTCCTTCGCCGCGCTGCACGACGTCGACCTCGACGTCGAGGCCGGCGAGTTCCTCGTCATCACCGGCCGCTCCGGCTGCGGCAAGACCACCCTGCTCAACCTCGTCGCCGGCCTGGCGACCCCGAGCACCGGCACGGTCAC
>CAIXSE010000907.1 GCA_903921965.1 uncultured Thermoleophilia bacterium
GCGAGGACTACGTCGACGAGGCCGCCGAGTTCCTGCGGATCGCCCTGGAAGAGGCGGGCATCGAGGCCGACATCAGCGGCCGTGCCAAGCACTTCTACTCCATCTACACGAAGATGAGCCGCGGCGGCAAAGAGTTCAACGAGATCTTCGACCTCACCGGCCTGCGCGTGCAGGTCGACTCCATCAAGGACTGCTACGGCGCCATCGGCATCATCCACTCGGTGTGGAAGCCCATCCCCGGGCGCTTCAAGGACTACATCGCGATGCCCAAGTTCAACATGTACCAGTCCTTGCACACCACGGTGATCGGGCCGGGCGGCAAGCCGCTCGAGATCCAGATCCGCACCTACGACATGCACCAGACGGCCGAGTTCGGTGTGGCCGCGCACTGGCTGTACAAGGAGCGCGGTCAGCGCGACGCCGACAAGCTGGCGTGGCTGCACCAGATGATGGAGTGGCAGTCCGAGACGGGCGACCCGCGCGAGTTCATGGACACGCTGCGCGTCGACCTCTTCGAGGACGAGGTCTTCGTGTTCACCCCGAAGGGCGACGTGAAGAGCCTGCCGGCCGGCAGCACGCCGATCGACTTCGCCTACGCCGTGCACACCGACGTGGGCAACCACACGGTCGGCGCCAAGGTCAACGGGCGCATCGTGCCGCTGCACACGCAGCTGGGCAGCGGCGACATCGTCGAAGTGATCACCAGCAAGTCCAGCCACGGGCCGTCTCGCGACTGGCTCGACATCGTGCACTCGCCGCGGGCGCGGCAGAAGATCCGCCAGCACTTCCGCCGCGAGCAGCGTGAAGACAGCGAGAACTCGGGCCGCGACCTGCTGCAGGAGGTCCTTCGCCGCGAGGGTCTGCCGGCGCAGAAGATCCTGCACTCCAAGGTGTTCGCGCAGATCTGCAAGGAGATCGGCTTCGCCAAGGCCGACGACCTCTTCGTGGCGCTCGGTTCCGGGCGCCTCCCGGTGAAGACGGTCGCCGTCAAGGTCATGCAGGCGTCCGGCACCATGAAGGAGGCCACGCCGCCGCCCGAACTGCTGCCCACGCGGCCCCAGCTCGACGCCGACGAGCCCCAGGCCCTGTCGGGGCAGTTCGGCATCGCCGTCGAGGGCATGAGCGACATCATGGTGCGCATGGCCAAGTGTTGTAAGCCCATCCCCGGCGACCCCATCGTGGGCTACATCTCGCTGGGCAAGGGCATCACCATCCACCGCGAAGACTGCAAGAACGCGCGCGCCCTCGCCAAGAACCCTGAGCGCTTCACGAACGTCGACTGGCAGGGTCTCAGCGGCGTGTCGTTCCGGGTCGAGATCATGGTCGAGGCGCTCGACCGCAACCACCTGCTCGAAGACCTCGCCCGTACCCTGTCGGACTCGGGCGCCAACATCGTCGGCGGCAGCATGCAGACCCTGCCCGACGGCGTGGTGCGCGACCGCTTCACGCTCGAGGTCGGCGATGTGCGCCAGCTCGACAACATCCTCGCCAACATCCGCAGTATCCACACGGTGTACGACGCGTACCGGGTCGTCGGGATGTGAGCGGGACGGGCCGGCGGGCGCAGCCGGCCCGGCCGTCCGGTCACCCGGGCCCCGCACGGTCGACCGTCTCCGAGGCCGTCTGATACCCTTTCGCGCGGACCACGACCAGCCGAGGTGACATGCCCCCCTTCGACGTCTTCGCCCTCCCGCTCGGCCCGCTCCAGGCCAACTGCTTCCTCGTCGTCGGCGAGGAGGCCGGCCTCGTCATCGACCCGGGCGACGAGGCCGGGGTCGTCATCGGCGCCTTCGACGAGCTCGGCTACGCGCCGTCGGCCGTCCTCGTGACGCACGGCCACTTCGACCACTTCGGCGGGGTGGCGCCGCTCGCCGCGCACTTCGGCATCCCCGTGTACGTGGGGCAGGCCGACGCCGGCGAGATGGCCGACAACCGTCTCGGCGCCATGGCCGGCTTCGACATCGAGCCGGTCAAGGAGGCCGTCACGCTCAGCGGAGAGCAGACCCTGGAGGGTCTGCCGTTCGAGGTGCTGGCCGTCCCCACGCCCGGCCACTCGCGCGGCTCGTACACTTTCGCCGTCGGTGACGACCAGCTCTTCGTCGGCGACCTGCTGTTCCAGAACAGCGTGGGGCGCACCGACCTGCCGGGCGGCGACATGGACCAGCTGCTCAACTCGGTCGCCACCCTCATCCGCAAGTTCCCGCCCGACGCCACCGTGCACTGCGGCCACGGGCCCGACACGTCGCTGGGCCGCGAGCTCGCGCTCAACCCGTTCCTCTCGCCGCTGCGCTACGACCCGGAGCACCGCTGGTGAGCGGCCCGGTGCGCCCCAAGGGCACCTACGACCTGTTGCCGGACGACGCCGCGCGCCGCGACGCCATCGTCGCCACCGCCGCCCGCGTGTTCGCCTCGTTCGGGTACCGTCACATGGTGACGCCGGAGTTCGAGGAGACGGCGCTGTTCGAGCGCGGTGTCGGCGAGGCCACCGACATCGTGCGCAAGGAGATGTACACGTTCATGGACAAGGGCGAGCGTCTGCTCACCCTGCGTCCCGAGGGCACGGCGCCGATCTGCCGTGCCTACGTCGAGCACGGCATGCACAAGCTGCCGCAGCCGGTGAAGGTGTGGTACCACTGCCCGATGTTCCGCTACGAGAAGCCCCAGTCGGGCCGGTACCGGGAGCACTACCAGATCGGCGCCGAGGCGATCGGCTCGGCCGACCCCGCCGTGGACGCCGAGGTCATCACGCTGCTCGCGGCCATCTACGCCGAACTCGGCGTGGAGGGCGTCACCCTCAACATGAACAGCATGGGCGACGCCCAGTGCCGGCCGGCCTACGTCGGGAAGCTCCGCGAGTACCTGCGCGGCCGCGAGGCCGAGCTGTGCGGCGACTGCCTCGAGCGCCTCGACATCAATCCTTTGCGGACGTTCGACTGCAAGGTCGAGACGTGCCGCGCGGTGCTCGACGAGGCGCCGCGCATCGGCGACCACCTGTGCCCCGACTGCCGCGAGCACTTCGACACCGTGCTCGGGCTCGTGCGCGCCGCCGGGCTCGAGCCCAACCTGGAGTTCCGCCTGGTGCGCGGCCTCGACTACTACACGCGCACCACGTTCGAGTTCAACTCCGACCGCCTCGGCGCCCAGAGCGGCGTCGGCGGCGGCGGCCGCTACGACGGCCTGGTAGAGATGATCGGCGGCCAGTCCACGCCGGGCGTGGGCTGGGGCAGCGGCCTCGAGCGCATCACCTTGGCGATGCGCGACCAGGAGCCGCCGGCGCACGCGCCCGACGTGTTCGTGGTGAGCTTCACCGACGAGGCGCGCGCGAGTGCCTTCGGCGTCGCGCACGCGCTGCGCACCGCCGGCCTGGCCGCCGAGCTGGACCTCGCCGGGCGCAGCCCCAAGGGCCAGCTCAAGCAGGCCGGCCGCAGCGGCGCGCCGTTCGCCGTGCTGTGCGGCCTCGACGAGCTCGCCGCCGGCGCCGTGCGCCTGCGCACCATGGACGGCGGCGGGGAAGAGGACGTGCCCGCCGCCGGCCTCGCCGATCTCATCCGCTCGCGCCTCTGAAAGGACGCCAGATGCTCCGCGATGCTTCCGCCGGCGACCTCCGGCTCCCCGACGTCGGCCGCGAGGTGCGCCTCGCCGGCTGGGTCGCCCACCGCCGCGACCAC
>CAIXSE010000908.1 GCA_903921965.1 uncultured Thermoleophilia bacterium
GCGCCGGCATCCCGACCGTCGAGCAGGTGGGGGGCGACGTGGACCTGCTCAAGGGCAAGCGCGCGACCATCGCCGCGACGCCCTGGAAGTTCGAGCACGGCGACGCCTGCCCTGTGCGCATGGTCGCGATCTGCGATCCGACCGGCGACGCACGCATCCCCTCCGGCTCCTGACAGCCGCCGACCGAAGGGACACCGGAACCATGAGTCTGAAGGTCTACAACCTGAGCCACACGTTCACGCAGTTCATCCCCGAGTGGCCGTCCACGCCGAGCGTCAACGTGAAGGTCAACAAGTTCCACGCCAAGGACGGCGTCTACGAGGTGGAGTGGGAAGGCATCATGCACCGCTGCACCCACATGGACGCCCCGCTCCACGTCACCGAGAACACCCCGAGCATCGCCGACTACCCGCTGTGGCGCCTGTTCGGCACCGGCGTGTGCGTCGACATCCCCAAGGGCAAGTGGGGCGTCATCACGCCCGAGGACCTGGAGAACGCCACGCCGGCGATCCGGGAGGGCGACATCGTGATGATCAACACGGGCTTCCACCGCCTGTGGGGCGACACCGACGAGTACTTCGCCTACGGCTGCGGCATGGGCGCCGAGGGCGCCGAGTGGCTCGTGGAGAAGAAGGTCAAGCTCGTGGGGTACGGCCACCAGGCCAACGACCACCCCATCGCCACCAAGCTGGTCGACCACGGCCTCGGCCCGTCGCAGCCGCACCTCATCGAGGAGTACAAGGCAGAGACCGGCCGCGACCCCCATGACGACTTCCCGCTCTGGGAGCCGGCGCACAAGATCCTCATGTGCAAGGGCGGCATCCCCGGCATCGAGAACGTCGGCGGCGACCTCGACGAGGTCACCGGCAAGCGCTGCACCTTCATGGCGCTGCCGTGGCGCTGGCCGGGCGGCGACGGCTGCATGGTGCGCATCCTCGCCGTGATCGACCCCGACCAGACCTTCCGTTTCGAGAGTGGGAAGTGACATGAGCGACATCCTCAACGGCGTCAGGGTCATCGAGATGGGACACGTCGTGGCGGTCCCCGCCGCGACGTCCATGATGGGCGACTGCGGCGCCGACGTGATCAAGATCGAGCCCCTCACCGGCGACCAGTCCCGCACCTTCCGCGGCACCGAGATCAACCCCGGCTTCTACCTGCACAACCGCAGCAAGAAGAGCATCGCCATCGACCTGCGGCAGCAGGCCGGCAAGGACATCGTCTACAAGATGGTCGCCGACCACGACGTCTTCCTGACCAACTACCAGGCCGGGTCGCTGGGCCGCCTCGGGCTCGACTACGAGACGCTCGTCGAGCACAGGGCCGACCTCATCTACGGCATCGTCTCGGCCTACGGCACCGTCGGCCCCGACAAGGACATGGCCGGGTACGACTTCGCCGCCGGCTGGGCGCGCTCCGGCATCCAGGACATGCTCACCGTGCCGGGCACGCCGCCTCCGGCCTCCCGGCCCGGCATCATCGACCGCGTCTCGAGCATGCAGATCTTCGGCGGCATGTGCGCCGCGCTCTACCACCGCGAGCACACCGGCGAGGGTCAGAAGGTCGAGTTCAACCTGTACCACACCGGCGTGTGGATGGTCGGCGCCGACATCATGGACGCGCTGTTCGGGCTGCCGCTCCGGCGCGTCGACCCCAAGGTCTCGTCCAACCCGTTCTACGACGTGTACCAGTGCAGGGACGGCCGCTGGCTGCAGCTCACGGCGGCCGACCGCTACGCCAAGGCGCACGACCCGGTCGGGGCCAAGTTCTGGCAGTCGTTCTGCCGCGTGCTCGACCGCCCCGACCTGGCCGACGACCCGCGTTTCGCCACCACCGACAGCCGCCAGGAGCACCGCGACGTGCTCACGCCCATGATCAACGAGGCGTTCCTGGAGCGCACCTACGCCGAGTGGGAGGAGCGCCTGCGCGCCGAGAACCTCATGTACGGCCCCATCCTCACGCCCGAGCAGGTGATCGAGGACCCGCAGGCGCTGGCCAACGACTTCTTCGCCGAGGTCGACCAGCCCGGCGTGGGCACCTTCCGTACCATCAACTCGCCGTACAGGTTCGTCCAGAACCCCGCCTACATCCACTCCCTGACGCCCGGCCTGGGTGAGCAGACCGACGAGATCCTGCACGACCTGGGCTACCGCGACGGGGACATCACAGAGCTGCGGGAGGCCAAGGTCATCATCTGACCGGGGGACGCAGCCGTACCGAAGGAGCCAGGCATGTCAGACGCAGAAGGGCCGAAGCGGGTCCTGCTCGGCGACGGGCTGTTCACGCCCGTCGAGCCGGGGCAGGACGGCC
>CAIXSE010000909.1 GCA_903921965.1 uncultured Thermoleophilia bacterium
CCCGGCGCAGGCGCCGCTCTGCCTGCGCCTGCTGCGCGAGGGCTTCGCGCCGCGCCACGTGCGGGCCGGCGTGGGCATCGGTGTCGTCGAGAAGGGCGACGAGGCCGGCGAGCGCGACGCGTACGCGCTGGCCCGGCGCGCGCTGCAGCAGGTCATCCGTGAGGGCGGCCTGACGCGCTACCTCGGCACCGGCGAAGCCGGGGACGTGCTGCTCGACGCGCTCTGCCGCCTCGTCGACCCAGTCCTGCGCGCGCGCAGCGGCAAGCAGTGGGAGGCGGTCGCCGCGTACCACGACCTCGGCCACCAGCAGGCGGTCGCGGCCAGGCTGGGGGTCACGCGCCAGAGCGTCGGCGAGCGCCTGGCGGCCGGCCGCCTGCGCGACGTCGACGACGCCGACGCCGCCGTGAGTGCGTACCTCGGGCTGACGGCGCCCCGGCACGCCGCGCCCTGACCTGCGCGGGCGTCGCGCGGGCGCCGCGCCTCAGACCCGCGGCGCCGGCGCGCAGTCGCCGCCGCGGTCCTGCAGCTTCTCGACGGCGTGCGGCAGCGCCTTGGCGATCATCGCGAACTGGTCGCGGCAGGCGCCGGGGCTGCCCGGCATGTTGACGATCAGCGTGCGCCCGCGCATGCCGCTCACGGCGCGCGAGATCATGGCGTGCGGCGTCACGGCCAGCGAGCCCGCACGCATCGCTTCGGCGAAGCCCGGCGCCTGGCGGTCGAGCACCGCCAGGGTGGCCTCGGGCGTGACGTCGCGGGTGGTCATGCCGGTGCCGCCGGTGGTGAGCACCAGGTTGACGTTCGTCTCGTCGGCCCAGTGCCGCAGGGCGGCGGCGATCTCGTCCTGCTCGTCGGGGACGATCGCCCGCTCCACGGAGGCGACGCCCAGGGCCTCGAGCCCCTCCTGCAGCGCGTCGCCGCTCGTGTCCTCGCGCTCGCCGCGCGAGCCCTTGTCGCTCACGGTCAGCACCGCGGCCACGATGAGGCTGTTCTTGAACAGCACGATGCCGTCGCCGGGCGCGATCTGGCCGCCCTCGAGGACGCGCGCGAAGATGCCCTCGCGCGGCATCACGCAGTCGCCGGCCTGGTGGAAGATGGCGCAGCGGTCGTGGCACTCCTTGCCGATCTGCGTGACCTCCAGGAGGCACTCGCCACAGTAGAACCGCGCGCCGACCGGCAGCTCGTGGAGCACGAGCCCCTCGGTGGTGATGTTCTCGCCGAACGAGCCGTTGTCCACGGTGGGGCAGGCGGCAAGCATCCTGTCGACGCTCTCCCTGGCCAGCAGGCTGACCTGCCGGTGCCAGGGGCCGGCGTGCGCGTCACCCTCGACGCCGTGCTCCACCACGAGCGTGATGGAGTCGACGGGGTCCTTCTGCACGCCCTTCTTCTCGGCGACGTTGACGGAGACGACCTTGCCGTCCACATCGTGAGCGCTCATGTCTTCTCCTCGTCGCTGCCGGGACGCTGCCAGTGGCCGCTGCGACCGCCGCTCTTCTCCAGCAGGCGCACGGCGCGCACCTCCATGCCGCGGTCGACGGCCTTGCACATGTCGTAGACGGTGAGGCTCGCGACGGAAGCGGCCACGAGCGCCTCCATCTCGACGCCGGTGCGGCCGCGCAGGCGCGCCTCGGTGACGATCCGCAGGCCCGGGAGCTCCTCGTCCGCGGTGATGTCGACGTGCACCGCGGTGAGGTTGAGCTGGTGGCACAGCGGGATGAGCTCGTGCGTGCGCTTCGCGGCCATGATGCCGGCGAGGCGGGCCGTGGCCAGCACGTCGCCCTTGGCCACGGCCTGACCGGCGATCAGCCGCAGGGTCTCGGGCGCCATGGCCACGAGCGCCTCGGCGCGCGCGACGCGCTCGGTCTCGTCCTTGGCGCCGACGTCGACCATGCGCGCACGGCCCTGCTCGTCGAGGTGGCTCAACTCGCTCATCCCCGGGCCTCCCTCAGCCGCCGATCTCGGACATCGCGCGCTCGTTGGCGCGCTGCTCGACGCAGCGGTCGAAACTCTTGCCGTCGACCGCGGCAAGGATGGCGGCGCGCAGGTCGTCGGGACGCGGGATGAGCCGCCGCACTTCGGTCTCCTCGCCGGAGAACAGGCACGTGCGCAGGCGGCCGTCGGACGTGAGGCGCAGACGGTTGCAGCTCTCGCAGAAGTGCTCGGACACGCCGGCGATGAAGCCGATGGTGCCCGGCGCCCCGGGCACCTGCCAGTACTGCGCCGGCCCGTGGCCGAAGGGGCCCTCGTGCGGCACCAGCTCGTACAGCTCGCGCAGCCGCTGAAGGACCTGGGGTGCGGGCACCAGGCGCCCGCTCCCGCCGAGGCGGCGGTCGAGCGGCATGAACTCGATGAAGCGCACGTGCACCTCGCGCTCGCGCGTGAGGTCGACGAACGCCGGCAGCTCGTCCTCGATGCCCTCGAGCAGCAGCGTGTTCACCTTGACCGGCGCGAAGCCCGCCTCGAACGCGGCGTCCAGGCCGGCCAGGGCGTCGCCCAGCCGGCCGCCGCGCGTGACCTCGGCGAAGCGCGCCTCGTCCAGGCTGTCGAGGCTGATGTTGACGCGGTGCAGGCCGGCCGCCCTGAGGTCGGCGGCGAAGCGCGCCATGAGCGTCCCGTTCGTGGTGAGCGAGATGTCGTCGATGCCGCTCGTGCGCGCCAGCATGGCGATCAGGTCGGCGCAGCCTTTGCGCGCCAGCGGCTCGCCGCCGGTGACGCGCACCTTGCTGATGCCGCAGCCCGCGGCGACGCGGGCGAAGGCGGCGAGCTCCTC
>CAIXSE010000910.1 GCA_903921965.1 uncultured Thermoleophilia bacterium
CCCGGCCTCGGTCGTCTACGACCACGAGGCCCTGCGCCCCATCCTGGAGCCCACGCACGGCGTGACCATCTACCAGGAGCAGTACATGGCCATCGCCCGCCGCGTGGGCGGGTTCACGCCGGCCCAGGCCGACGACCTGCGCAAGGCCATCAGCAAGAAGAACCACGCCCTGATGGCCACCCTGCGCGACCCGCTCATGGCCGGGCTCGCCGAGAAGGGCGTGCCGCCGGCCGTGGCCAACAAGCTGTGGGCCAACTTCGAGGCCACCGGCGACTACTCGTTCAACAAGAGCCACGCGGCCTGCTACGCCATGATCAGCTACCGCACCGCCTGGCTGAAGGCCAACTACCCGGTCGAGTACATGGCGGCCCTGGTCAGCAGCGTCATGAACACCAAGGACAAGGTGCCGTTCTACGTGAACCAGTGCCGCGAGATGGGCATCGAGGTCCTGCCGCCTGACGTCAACGAGAGCGTCACCGACTTCACCGTGGCCGGCGGCAAGATCCGCTTCGGCATGAACGCCGTGAAGGGCGTCGGCGTCGGCGCCATCGACGAGATCATCCGCGCCCGGCAGGAGGGCGGGCTGTTCACCGGCCTGTACGACTTCTGCGCCCGCGTCGACTCCTCGCAGGCCAACAAGCGCGTGCTCGAGGCGCTCATCCGCGCCGGCGCCTTCGACAGCTCCGGCGACCCGCGGCGCGGCATGCTCGAGGCCCTCCCGGCGGCGATGGCCGACGGCGACCGCCGCCGCAAGGACCGGGCCCAGGGCCAGGGCGGCCTGTTCGAGCTCGCCGCCCCCGACGACCTCGGCATGCAGACGCCGCCGGTGCCGCGACGCGAGTTCGACCAGGCCACGCTGCTGCGCGGCGAGAAGGAGGCCCTGGGCCTCTACGTCTCCGCGCACCCGCTGGACGGCCTCGGCGGGCAGCTCCGCGAGGAGATCGAGGTCATGGTCAGCTCCCTCGACGACGCCTCCGACGGTGCCGTCGTCTGGACCGGGGGCATCGTCGCCAACGCCCAGAAGAAGGTCAGCAAGACCGGCGGCGTGTGGCTGGCCTTCCGCCTCGAGGACGTCGACGGCGGCGTCGAGTGCCGCGCCTGGCCCGCCACCTACGAGCAATACAAGGACCTCCTCGTCGAAGACTCCATCGTCAAGGTCAAGGTCCGCGTCGAGCGCAAGTCCGAGGGCGAGACCGGCCTCATCGCCCTGGAGGTCCTGCCGTTCAGCGGCGTCAGCGAGTACCGCCCGCTCACGGTGACCATCGACGCCACGCGCGTGCGCGCCACCGTGCTGGACGACCTCAGGAGCATCCTCGCCGACTTCCCCGGCAAGGTCCCCGTGGTGCTGCAGATGGTGCGCGGCGACCAGAAGGCCAGGCTGCGCGTCGGCGACGCGCTGCGCGTGGACCCCGTCGGCGGCCTCTACGCCGAGCTCAAGGCCCTGCTGGGCGAGAGCTGCGTAGGGGTCGGCTGAGGGCGCCGGGGACGGCAGGGCAGGGTCGTGGCCATCCCCGAGGGCATGCGCGACGTCGTGCCGCCCGAGTCGGGCGGGCAGCGGGCGCTCGAGGACGCCCTGCTCGCACGGTTCCGGCTGTACGGGTACGGCGCCGTGATCACCCCGTGGCTCGAGTACGCCGAGACGTTCGAGGCGGCCGAGGACGAGACCCTCGCCGGGGGCTACCGGCTGTTCGACCGCCAGGGGCACCAGCTCGTGACGCGCACCGACATGACGGTGCCCGTCGCGCGGCTCGCGGCCACGCGCTTCGACGACGAGCCGCTCCCGCTGCGGTTCTGCTACGTGGCGCCGTCCATCCGGCCGTGGGCACCGCAGCGCAGCCAGGACGGCGAGTTCGTGCAGGCCGGGGCGGAGCTGCTCGGCCTGGGTTCGGCCGCCGCCGACGCCGAGAGCGTCACGTTGCTCTGCGACTGCCTCGCGGCGTCCGGCCTTCGCGACTTCCGCATCGCCCTCGGGTCGGTCGCCTTCTACGACGCGCTCGTCGACTCACTCGGCCTCGACCAGGACGACCGTGAGACGTTCCTCACCGCGCTCGCCGACCGCGACTACCCGCTGATGGAGAGCGTCGCCGGCAACGCCGGCGTCGACGAGCGCGCCCTGGGCGCGCTCTGGAAGGTCCTGGAGCTCAGCGGCTCGCGCGACGGCCTCGGCCAGGCGCGCAAGCTGGCCACCACCGAGGCCACGGACGCCGCCATCCGCCGCATTGTCGAGGTCCGCGAACTGGTCGAAGAGGCCGGCTTCGCCGACGTCGTCGCGTTCGACTTCGGCATGTACCCCGACCTGTCGTACTACAGCGGCATCATCTTCGAGGCCTACGCCCCCGGCGTCGGCCTGCCCATCGCCACCGGCGGCCGCTACGACGGCCTGCTGGCGCGCTACGAGTGGGACATCCCCGGCGTGGGCTTCGCCCTCGCCCTCGACCGCCTGCTCGACGCGATGGCCGAGGCCGGCGTCGCGCCCGCCGCGGAGCCGCCGGTGCTGGCGTTCTCCGGCGGGATGGAAGAGCCGGCGCGCGCGGCGGAGCTCCGCCGCGCCGGCTGGGCGGTCGCCGCTCTGCCTGAAGGCGCACCCGCCGCGGCGCCGTGCCTGCGCCGCGAGGGCGGCCGGTACGTCTTCGAGGCCGCCGACGGGCGCACCGAGGCCGGTGGCTGGCGCGACGTGCGGCGCGTCCTGGGCCTCGAATGAGGCTGGGCATCGCCTGCCGGGACGGCCGGCCGTCGCAGGAGGTCGCCGACCTGCTGTGCGCCGCCGGCGTCTGCGGCCGGTTCGAGGGCGTGACGGCGCCGGCGCTCGTCGAGGAGCCGGCGCCGGGCGGCCACGTCTGGCTGCTGGCATCGGCCGCCGACGTGCTCGGCGCCTGCGAGCGCGGCGCGCTCGACGCCGGCGTCGCCGGCAAGGACGCGCTGCTCGAGGGTCTGCCGGCGGTCCACGAGCTGCTCGACCTGCGCGCGGAGCGCGACGCGCTCGTGTACGCGGCGCGCGAGCGGCCCGCGGGGCGCGCCCTGCCGCGTGTGGCCACGCGCTACGTGCGCGTCACGCGCGACTACTTCGCCGAGGCCGGTGAGCAGGCCGACGTGCTCGCCTTCGACTCCCCCGCGCTCGCCGTGCGCCTCGGCCTCGCCGACGCCGTGGTCGAGCTGCGTGGGCGTCTGGACGGTGAGGCGGCCGGCCTGAGGGAGCGCGCCGAGGTCGCCGGCTGCAGCGCGCGCCTGGTGTGCGGGAGGTCGGCGCGCACGCTGGCGGGGGCGGCGCTCGAGGACCTCGTCGAACGCCTGCGGGCGCAGCTGGAGAGCGCATGAAAGAACTCGTCTGGGCCGGCGACCCGTGCGCCCTCGTGGCCGGGCTGCGCGCCTTCGCGCCGCCGGCCGCGGAGGTCGCGGCGGCCGTCGCGGCCATCGTCGCCGGCGTCCGCGAGCGCGGCGACGACGCCGTGCGCGAGCTCAC
>CAIXSE010000911.1 GCA_903921965.1 uncultured Thermoleophilia bacterium
CCTGCGGGACCGCGTCAAGGTCATGATCGGCGGCGCCCCCACGACGCGCGCCTGGGCCGACGAGATCGGCGCCGACGGCTACGCCGAGGACGCGATCGAGGCGGTCAACGCCGCCAAGGCGCTGCTCGGGGCGGAGTAAGAAGAAGCGCGGCGCCGGCCGGCCGGCGCCCTCGAGAAGCACACCGCCGGGGGCGGCGGCGCAGCAGGCGCCGCCGCCCCTTCGGCGTCCCCGGGGGGGCGGGTGGCCGCGGCGCGTGGCCTCGCGGAAGTCCGTGCTCAGGACCGGACGGTCTGCTCTTCGTCAGGCACCGCCCGGATCTGCCGGCCCGGCCCCCGGCCTCGCGCCGGCGCTCCGCCGGCCCGGAGGCAAGGTGTGCGGCGGCCGGTCTTTGGATACAGTGAGCGCGGATGGGGACCGATCTGCACGCATACTTCGACGAGGTCGAAGCGCGCTTCGAGCGCGCCCTCGACTTCGACCTGGGCCTGGAAGAGGAGTTCCAGGTCCTCGACCCCGAGACCCTGGCCCTCACGCCCGGGTTCGAGGCGCTGCGCGACTCGGCGCCCGAGCGGCTCCGCGGCCGCATCGCCGGGGAGCTCCTGACCTCCGAGATCGAGGTGTCCACGCCACGCACGCTCCACTTCGGTCAGGCGGCGAAGCAGCTGCTCCTGAACCGCAGCGAGCTGTTCGCCCACGCCGAGAGCCGGGGCTTCAGCCTCGGGTCCACCGGTACGCACCCCTTCTCCGGGTGGAGGGACCAGGAGATCATCGACACGCCCCACTACCGCCTCGTCGAGGACCGCCTGAAGTACGTCGCCTGGCGCAACAACACGTGGGCGGCGCACGTGCACATCGGCGTGCGCGGCTGCGACCGTGCGATGGCGGTGTCGAACGCGCTGCGCACGTACCTGCCGCACATCCTGGCGCTGTCCGCCAACTCCCCGTTCATCGAGGGGGTGTGGACGCAGCTCCACTCGGTCCGCACCCAGACCTTCGTGCGCATGTTCCCCCGCTGCGGCATCCCCGACGTGTTCCCCTCGTGGGCCTCCTTCCGCTCGTTCTACCAGGAGCTCATGGACACCAACTGCATCCAGGAGTTCACGCAGATCTGGTGGTCCGTGCGGCCGCACCACAAGTTCGGGACGGTGGAGATCCGCATCTGCGACGCGCAGACGGAGGCGTGGCAGAGCCTCGCCATCTCCGCGTTGACGGTGGGGCTGGTGGCGCACCTCGCGCGCGTCTACGACGAAGGCATGCCGCTGCCGGTCCTCGAGACACGGTACGTGGAGGAGAACCTGTGGCGCGCCATCCGCCACGGCCTGGACGGCAGCCTGGTCGACTGGGCCACGCAGACGGAGCTGCCGGCGCCCGACGCGATCCGGCACCTCATCGAGCTGTGCGGGCCCTACGCCGACGGCCTCGGCCTGACGCCGCACCTCGACGACGTCGAGCGCATGCTCCGCGAGGGCAACGGGGCGCAGCAGCAGACAAAGGCTCACCTTGAGGGTGAGACTTTGGAAGCAGTGTTCGCCGGGACGGTGCAGAGGGCCCATCGGGTCTCCGAGTACGCGCCGGCGCCGGTACGGGAGGACGACTGATGAGCGAGGGTGACGACCGCGGCCGCGTCATGACCGACGAGGAGCGCGCCCGCGCGGTGCGCGAGCAGCTGAAGGGCCTGCACACGTTCGACCTGGCCTACGAGACGATGGTCGGGCTGATCACTTTCGGCTATCAGAAGCTCGGCCTGACGGGAGAGACGGCCGAGCTCAGGGACCTCGACGACGCCCACTACGCCATCGAGCTGCTCGGCGCGATCCTCAAGGTGTCGGACCGCGAGCACCCGGTCTCGGACCTGCGCGACCTGCACTCCACGCTGGCGCAGATGCAGCTCGGGTACGTGCAGGCGCTCGAGCTCGAGGGCCGGCGGCCGGAGCCCCCGGAGCAGCCGGCCGCGGCCGGCGCCGCGGCGGAGCAGACCGGCGAGGTCCCTCGTGAGGCGGCGTCCGAGGCCGACGCGGAGGCAGCGCACGAGGCGACGGCGGACGAGGTCGCGGAGCACCTCGCCGAGGACGAGGCGTTCGCGGAGGAGCCACCCGAGCCTCCGGCGGCGCCGCAGGCGGCCGCCGCGAAGCGCGCCCGCAGGCCGGCAGCGAAGAAGCCGGCCGCGAAGAAGCCGGCCGCCGGGAACGCGGCGCCGCGCAAGCCCGGCGCGCGGAAGAAGCCCGCGCCGGAGCCCGGGTCCGGCGACGAAGGCTGAGCCGGCGGCCCGCGCCGACGCGGTTCAGGCCGGAGCGGGCTCCTCGTCCGGGGCCCTGCGGGCGCAGACGTCCGTGTAGAGCCCAGGCCGGCGGTCCGCGAAGTACGTGTGACCGCCTCCGCCGGTGTCCCCGGCCCTGATCTCGTCGACGAGCGCCGCGTCGAGGTCCGCGGTCAGGACCTCGTCGCCGTCGGCCGCCTCCGCGAGCACCGTCCCGCGCGGGTCCACGATGCGGCTGGCGCCGAGGTAGTCGCCGCGCTGCCCCGGGCCGGCGGTGTTCGCGGCCGCGAGGTAGCAGCCGTTCTCGAGCGCCCGTGCGACCGTCGCCGTGCGCCAGATGCGGGCGCGCGCCGCGCCGAAGGCGGCCGGCGCGAGCAGCAGGCGGGCGCCGCGCAGCGCCAGCACCCGCGCGATCTCGGGGAAGCCGAGCTCGTAGCAGACGAGCGCGCCCGACGGCCAGCCCGCGAGCGCGCCCGTCCAGAGCTCCCCGTCGGCGGCGAACCACTGCTTCTCCGCCTGGAACAGGTGTGTCTTGCCGACGACCGTCGTCTCCCGCGCCGGACGCAGCACCGCGACGGCGTTCAGCAGCGCCTCGCCGCGCAGGTACGGCAGGCCGAGGACGGCGCTCACGCCGAGCTCGTCGACCGCCTCCTGCAGACGCGGCAGCGCGTGCGGGACCTGCGAGGCCTTCAGGGCGAGCTGCGGGTCGAGCACGTAGCCGCCCAGGTACAGCTCGGGGAAGAGCACGAGGTCGGCACCGTCGTCGGCGCACCGCTGCAGCGTACGCAGGCAGTGCGCCGCCCTGGCGGCCACCTCGGCGGGGACGTCGCGGACCTGGACGACGGCGAGCCGCACGACGGCCTCAGAGCCCGGGCAGGTCCCAGAAGACGCGCTCGTCGAGCGTGCCGCCGGGCTCGACGACGACGAACTCGTCGTCGTGGGGTCCGGCCACGATCTTCTCGAAGTAGCGCAGCGAGCCGGTGAGGCGCTCGAGCGGCAGCTCGTAGAAGGCGACGACCTCGTCGAGGTAGGCCTGCTTGTCTTCGACGCCGGGCACGCCGGGCGTCTCGATCACGGCCACGCGCGTGTAGTGCTGCATGATCATCCGCGCGACCATGGCGGCTTTCTCCTCCCCGAACCTGGGGATGATCTTCAGGTACTCCTTGTACGGGTCGTCGATGAAGTCGATCCACCCACGCGTGTAGTAGTAGGTGCCCGGTTGCCTGCGGTGCTCTTCGAGGTACGCCCGCCTGGAGCCGAGGACCAGCGAGATGCAGTCGTCGACCTTGGGGAGGACCAGCCGGTGCGGTCCGGCGTCGAGGGCGGTGGCGCCGTTGCTGCAGCGGCCGCAGCAGAGCAGGATCTCGCACTCGCCGGCGGTGGCGTCGATGCGCTCCTGGATGGCGGCGCGCATCCTGTCGGGGTAGTCGTGCAGCGCGCCCTCGAAGAAGTCGACCTCGTAGCCGGGGTTGACCTTCTCGACCTCGTTGCGCAGCACCTCGCAGCTGATGATCTTGCGCGGTCTCTCCATGCCGCCATCGTAGCAGGCGGGCGCCCGGCGGGCCGCCCGCGCCCGTCGCGCCGCGCGGGCGGCCGGGGTTGCGGGCCGGCGCGGTGTCGCGGGGCGCGCTCCGCACGGGCGGCGGATGTGCCCCGCCGCGCGGGCTGCGGTAGCATGGGCAGGCTTCATACGCTGACACCATGTCGCGCGCGAGGGGCGCAGCCGCTCGCGCGCGTGACTGACTCGGGAGGGAAGAAGTGGGCGTGCAGAAGGTTCTGGTGGCGGGCGCCGGACAGATGGGCGCGGGCATCGCCCAGGTCTCGGCGCTGGCCGGCCTCGACGTCGTGATGACCGACGTCAGCGACGAGTTCGTGCAGCGCGGGTACGCCGGCATCGAGAAGGGCACGGCCCGCATGGTCGAGAAGGACAAGCTTGATGCGGCCGCGCGCGACGCCGCCCTGGCCCGCATCACCTGCGCCACCGACCTCGCCGCCGGCGCCGGCGCCGACCTCTTCGTCGAGGCGGCGCCGGAGGTCGTGGACATCAAGGAAGGCCTGTTCCGGCGCGCCTCGGAGCTCCTGCGCGCCGACGCCGTCCTGGCCAGCAACACGTCCAGTCTGCCGATCTCCAAGCTGGCCGCCTTCGTCACCGGGCCGGAGCGCTTCGTCGGCATCCACTTCTTCAACCCGGTCCCGATGATGGCGCTGGTAGAGGTCGTCAGGGGCGCGCTCACGAGCGACGACACGGTGGCCGCCGCGCGCGCGTTCGCCGAGGCCGTGGGCAAGACGCCGATCAC
>CAIXSE010000912.1 GCA_903921965.1 uncultured Thermoleophilia bacterium
CGTACAGCGCCAGCACGCGCGCGAAGCTCTCGCTCTCGACGAGCTCCTGGGTGCTGGCGCACACGGCGCCGGCCGTGTGCATGACGACCTGGCGGTCGTCGACGTCGAGGCGCAGCAGGGACATGCCCGGACCTTACCAGATGAGGCCGCGCGCCCGGGCGTCGGGCTCCGCTGGCGCCGCGCGACGCGCGCGCGGTCCGGGACCGGCGCGGCGCCCGTCCCGCCCTCGCACCCCCCTTCGGCGCCCTCCGCTGCGTCAGGCCGCCACGTCCTGCGGCGACGCGCAGAACGCGCACTTGCGGGCCGCGATGGGGATGTCGCTCAGGCACTCGGGGCACTGCTTGGTCGTGGGGTCCTCGGGCGCCTTCCCGCGCGCCTTCATCTCGTTCAGCCTGTTGATCGGCACGATCACCACGTAGTAGATCGCCAGCGCGACGAGCAGGAAGGTGATCAGCGCGTTGATGAACAGGCCGTACTGGAAGACGCTGCCGTTGATCGTGAACCTGAGGGCGGCGAAGTCGGGCTGGCCGAAGATCGCCGCGATGAGCGGCGTGATGAGGTTGTCGACGAACGCCTTGACCACTGCCCCGAAGGCGGCGCCGATGACCACCGCGACCGCCAGGTCGACGACGTTGCCGCGCAGGATGAACTCGCGGAACCCTTTGAACATCGCTCCTCCTCGCTCGGACGGGCGCGCCCGCGCCCGCTGCCGGTGCTGCCCACCGTTGGCGCATTGATTCTGGCCGCGGCCGCGCCTCCCTACCTCGGTGGCACCGTTGTGCGGGTGCTCGCCCACGGCGGCGGGCCGGCGCACGCAGGGCCCCCGGCCCGGTCTCGCGCGACCCCGGCTCCGTACGCGGCCGGGGCCGGCGGACTCGCTCCCGCCGGCCCCTTCCGTGCACCCACCTGCGGCGGGGTGACACCGTGCGCCGGGCGGCCGGCCCTGCGGCGGGCCGCCCGGTGAGCCGCGTGCTTACTTCGCGGCCTCGTAGTTGCAGGACGCGAACTCCCAGTTGGCGAGCTTCTCGAAGAAGGTCTCCGTGTACTTGGGGCGCAGGTTCTGGTAGTCGAGGTAGTAGGCGTGCTCCCACACGTCGACCACGAGGAGCGGCGTGCCGGCCGCCGGCTGCTCGGCGTTCGGCGTGCTCACGATCTTGAGCTCGCCGCCGTCGGCCACGAGCCAGGCCCAGCCGCTGCCGAAACGCCCGACGGCCGCGGCCTTGAAGGCCTCGACGAAGTCCGCGTAGCTGCCCCACGTGGCGGTGAGCTTGTCGCCCAGGGCGCCGCCCGGCGCGCCGCCGCCGCCCGGCTTCATGCTGTTCCAGAAGAAGGTGTGGTTCCACACCTGGGCGGCGTTGTTGAAGACGGCCTGCTTGTCGGCGTTGCCGGCGACGGCGGCGATGACCTCTTCGAGGCTCTTGTCGGCGAGGTCGGTGCCGTCCACGAGCTTGTTGAGGGTGTCGACGTAGGTCTTGTGGTGCTTGCCGTAGTGGAAGCTGATGGTGTTGGCCGAGTACGCGGGCTCGAGGGCGTCGTCGGCGTAGGGAAGGGGCGGCAGTTCAAAGGCCATAGGTCCTCCTTGGGGGTGCGAGCGGGACACGGGGTCGCTCAGATCTCGACTTCAATGGTGCCGTCGGTGACGCGCACGTTGTACGTGTGCAGGTCGTGCACACGGGTCTTCCACTCCAGGCGCTTCTGCAGCTCGAACCAGCGCCGCACCGGCTCGGGGATGTCGTCGGCGGGACCCATGTCGTGGTCCAGCGGCCAGCTGAGGTTCACGCCGCTGCGGATGTCGAACTGCCCGTTGTGGAGCGGGCAGGTGATGATCCAGCCCTCGAGCGACCCCTGGTCGAGCGGGGCGTTCTCGTGGCCGCAGCGCCGGCTGACGGCGTAGATGTCGCCGTCGTACTCGCAGAGGCAGATCTCACGGTCGTCCTCGCCGGCGCGCACGTACTTCATGCCGCCGGGGGCGATGTCTTCGAGCTTCGCCACCTCGTGCCACATGTCAGACCTCCCCCTCGAGCGGTTCGAGCTGCGGGAGGCTGTCCGGGTCGGTGACGTCCTGGTGCACGAACAGCCCGCACCAGCAGCGCTTCATCCTGTCGAAGTGGGCCCGGTGGTACGGGATGCAGGGACACACGATGCGCATGTCTTCAGCACGCACGCCGGTGCGGCCCTGGCAGGGGCAGAACGGCGCCCCGAGGTCCTGCTCGAGCTTGACCTCCTGCTCGAGGCAGAAGTCGACGAGCTCCTCGTCGGGCGAGAACTTGAAGCCCAGCGGGCCGACGACCCGGTCGTACAGGTAGCGCATCGACTCCTTGCGCGGCTCGCTGCTCATGCTCCCCCTCCCCAGCCCTTGAGGTGCTCGAGGAACTTGTCGGGGCTGTAGCCCACCACGACCTCGCCGTTGATGACGACCACGGGGTACCGGCGGCCGCCGCTCAGCTCGTAGGCCTTGTCGGCCATCTGGTCCTGCTCGTCCTGCGGCAGCGTGTCGACGTCGACCCATTCGAACTCGATCCTGCTGTCTTCGAACCACTTCCTGGTCTTGCGGCACCAGGGACAGGTGCTCAGGGCGTACACGAAGACGTCGTCAGGCATCGCCGCGACCTCCGATCCGCACGAGCACCTTGCCGTCGTCGACCCTCGTGGGGAACGTGGCGATGCCCAGCTCTGGAGCGTCGAGGAAACGCCCGGTGCGGACGTCGAAGCGCCAGTCGTGGCAGGGGCACGTGAGCACCGCGCCCTCGAGCTTGCCGCCCTCGAGCGGGCAGGCCATGTGGGCGCACTTGTTGGCGACCGCGTGCAGCTCGCCCTCGACGCGTACGAGCAGGACACCGAGGCCCTTCGGGTAGACGGGGACGTACGAGCCGTCCCGGACCTTGCTGTCGTCGATGGTAGGGACCCACTCAGGGCCAGACACGGTCACCCCTTCCGCACCGCTTGCTCCAGTCAACGACCCGCGGGGCGGAGCCTGTCTCGGCGGCGCCGGGCCTCCGGGCGGCGCCCGCCACGTCGCGGGTCGCTTGCGTGAGTACCCGCGCCGCGAGCGAGGCAAACTGTGGCGGGCGCGCCGGGGCCGGGCGCGGGCGCACCCGGGAGCGCGGGAGCGCAGCCGGACGCGCGGACGCTCACCAGTGGTCGCGGTGCACCCGGGCGGGATCGAAGCGACCGGACGGCGCCTTGTGCTCGGCCGGGTGGCCGACGGAGACGACGGCGAAGGGCACGACCTCGGGCGGCGCCCCGACCTGCTCACGCAGCGCGTCCACGCGGTCCTCGAGCGGGTGCACCCCGAGCCACACGGCGCCGAGGCCGAGGACGGCGGCCTCCACGAGGATGTTCTCCGTGGCCGCCGAGCAGTCTTGCTCCCACATCTGCGGCCACTTGCACTCGCCGGGCGTGCCGCAGACGACGATCGCCACCGACGCCTTGGGGAGCATCGCCGCGTACGGGTGCCAGGCGGCGATCGCGCGGAAAGCCTGCGGGTCGCGGAGCACCACGAACTGCCACGGCTGCTGGTTGCCGGCCGAGGGCGCGGCCATGGCCGCCCGGAGCAGCAGCTCGACCTGCGCGTCGGTCACCGGCTCGCCGGTGTACCGGCGGATGCTGCGGCGGCTGAAGACGGGGTCGTCCATGGCGTACCTCGAGGTCGCGGGCAGAAGTCCGCCGACGAGGCTATCCGGGCGTACGGAGCGAGACAAGCCGGACGAGGACGTACGAACGGGCAGGGCGGGCGGCTCCGCTGGGCCGGCCGAGCCGCCCGCCCTGCCCGTGTGACGGGCCCGGTCCCGGAGCGGCTGCGCCGCCGGGACCGGCGACCGCTACTTGCCGACGACCGTCATCTGGAAGTCGGGCCGCGGGCTCGGCGACGGCGTCTCCCACGGCCGCGCGTAGTAGCCGAGCAGGTCCGACGACCCGGCCTTGGTCACCTTGAGCTTCACGACCTGCACGCCGCCGGTGCCGACCATGCTGGACGGAGCCGGCGAGGGCACGTACTCGCTCTTGTCGATCACGAACGTGTCGCCGGCGGTGAACTGCCACTCGTAGCCCGTCGTCGCGTTCGCCTCGAGGTTCACGACCACCGTGTCGCCCACGGCCGCCTCGACGGTGGTGCCGGTCGCGGCCACCGGCGTGACCTCGATCGTCTTCGCGGCGGCCGGGGAGGCGCCCCCGCCGGAGCCGCCGCAGGCGGCCAGCAGGCCCGCGGCGGCCACCGCCGCAGTCAGGAGCACCACCGATCCCGCCACTCGAACCGTCACCCGGAGCGTCATCTCCGCCTCCCGCGTCGCCGGCACCCAGGTCCTCCCCACGGAGCGCCATCTGGGATTCGAGACGCCGTGCCTGCGCCCCGCGTTCGCGGCGCCCGCGGCGCGGCGCCACCCGCCGGCAGGTTTGTCAGCCCCGGGAGGCGCGGCTATCATCCCGTCAAGGGAACCGCTCCCGTCCTGCTTCCGACCCTCCCCCTCTCCTCTTCGCCATGAACGCATCCCGCACTTCGTACGACGTGATCATCATCGGCGCCGGCCCCGCCGGAATCTTCGCCGCCCTCGAGCTCGTCCGCGCCGACGGCCTCGACGTGCTGCTCGTCGAGCGCGGCCCCGACATCTCCCGCCGCAGCTGCCCGGCGCGCACCACCGGCGTGTGCAGCGGCTGCGAACCCTGCGACATCACCTGCGGCTGGGGCGGCGCCGGCGCCTTCAGCGACGGCAAGCTCACCCTGACCCCCGACGTGGGCGGGTGGCTCGACCGCTTCGTCTCACGCCCGGCGCTCGTCGACCTCATCGCGTACGTCGACGGC
>CAIXSE010000913.1 GCA_903921965.1 uncultured Thermoleophilia bacterium
AGGTGCCGGGCGCCGCCGAAGAAGGCGTAGGCGACGAGCGCCAGCGGCGCGGCGTAGAGCCCGTACTGCGGCGGCACGCCGGCGATGCCGGCGTAGGCGAGCGCCTCCGGTACCAGCAGCGCCCAGACCGTGAGCGCGGCGACGACGTCGCCGGTCAGCCAGGCGCGCCGGTAGCGCGGAAGCCAGCCCGCGGCCGGCAGCAGCCGCTGCAGCCGCGGCGGCCTCTCCGGCGGTCCGGCGAGCTCCCGGGCATGGCTGACGGGACTCATGCTCCCCTCGTACCCCTTCCCGCCCCACCCGTGCGCGAACGGGCGGGACGCGCCGAGTATGTCACCCGCCGGTGCCGGGTGCTATGGTCGTGCGGACCCACGTCGTGAAGGAGGGCGCGGCATGGAACTGCAGCCGAAGATGGCCACGAGCATCCCGGCATCGATCCTGACACCGGACAGCGTCGAGACCCGGCTGGGGACGTTGAAGTTCTTCGACGGGTTCCCCGACGAAGAGACCGTCCGGAAGGCCTACGACAACCTCGACTTCCAGCGCGGCGTGCAGGCCTACCTGGCCGCGCTGGCGGCGGCGGACATGTGCGCGATGCGGGAGGGCTATCTGAGCTTCGGGCCGGCCAACCAGACCTTGCTGCTGACCGAGTCGCTCACGGACGCGCGCACGCTCTACTTCCTTGCGAACACCGAGACCGTGTACAGCTGGGCGTGGCTGGACACCAGGGCCGGCCCCCTGGTCATCGAGCTGCCGCCGGACGTGCTCGGCCTGATGAGCGACTTCTGGAGCCGCTGGGTGAGCGACCTGGGCAGGACCGGCCCGGACGCAGGCCGGGGCGGCAGCTACCTGCTCCTCCCCCCGGGCTACGAGGGGACGGTGCCGGACGGGTATCACGTCCTGCAGTCCAGCACCTACGGCAACGCGCTGTTCTTCCGCGGCTTCATGAAGGACGGTGACCTCCGGCCCGCGATCGAGAGCGCCAGGCAGCGCTACCGTGTGTATCCGCTGGACCGTGCCCAGGACCGGCCGGCCACGGACTTCGTGGACATCTCCGGCAGGTACATGAACGCGATCCCGCCGGTCGACGCGTCGCTCTTCGAGTCCGTCGCCAGGGTCGTCCACGAGGAGCCCCTGGAGGCCGTGGACCCGGAGACGCGCGGCCTGCTCGCATCGATCGGCATCCGCAAAGACGCGCCTTTCGCGCCCGATGCGCGGATGCAGGCGATCCTCGCCGAGGCCGCCGCGGTCGGCAACGCCACGGCGCGGGCCATCCTGTACAGCCCCCGGGACCGGGAGCTCTTCTACTACCCGGACGGCGCCTGGAAGATGGGCTACAAGGGCGACGGCACCGACTTCTCGCCCGGCGGCGTGCTCGACCTCGACGCCCGCACGTTCTACTTCGCCGTCACCGACCAGATCAGCCCGGCGATGTGGGTGAAGATGGTGGGGAGGGCCTCGCAGTACGGCTGGGCCGACCGCGATGCCGCGGGCCGGTACCTGGACGGCGGCAGGACGTACAAGCTCCACCTGCCGCCGGACATCCCCGTGAAGGACTTCTGGTCGCTCACCGTGTACGACCCGCAGACGCGGTCGATGCTGCAGACCGGCCAGCGCTTCCCCATGCTCGGCAGCCAGCGGCCGGGCGTCCGGGCGAACGCCGACACGTCGGTGGACGTGTACTTCGGCCCCGAGCCACCGGCCGGCAAGGAGGCGAACTGGCTCCAGACGATGCCCGGGAAGGGCTGGTTCCTGTTGCTGCGCCTGTACGGGCCGCTCGAGCCGTGGTTCGACAA
>CAIXSE010000914.1 GCA_903921965.1 uncultured Thermoleophilia bacterium
CCCTCGCCGCCGCCTCGGCGGCGGCCTCCCCTGCCGCGGCGAGGGTGATGTGCCGCCCCACTCCGGCGGCGGCGGGCGGCGGCGCCCAGTGCTCGCGCGCCGCGAAGCGGTCGCTCGCGACCTCGGCCTGGCGCGCGAACTGCTCCGGCGACGCGGCCGCCAGCGCCAGGAGCGCGCTGATGCGTTCCTCGAGCGGCGGGTGCGTGCTCGTCCACCCGTGCGTCCCGCCCTCCACGGTGTCCCTGATGCAGAGCGGCGCGAGACCTTCGGGGATGTACCCGACGCCGCCGGGGTGCCTGCTGATGAT
This sequence comes from uncultured Thermoleophilia bacterium, assembly GCA_903921965.1. Next base: position 308 of record CAIXSE010000914.1, read on the forward strand.
GCGCAGGGCCTCGGCGAGACCGAGCGGATCGCGCGTGTACAGGGCGGCGGCGGCGTCGGCCTGGCGCTCGCGCGCCCGGCTCAGCGCCGCCGACATCACGGCGGACAGCTGCTGCACCACCCACAGCCAGATGCGCGCGACCACGGCGCCGAAGACGACCGGCGCCGCGCGCGTGCCGGCGGCGCCGGTCGCGGTGTCCTCGAGCGTGTCGCCGAGCGCCGAGTAGATACCGAAGAGAAGACACGACACGGTGACGGTCACGTACGTCCCGGACAGCACGTGTGCGAACTCGTGCGCGACGACTCCCTGCAGCTGCTGCCGGGACAGGCGCGCCAGCGCGCCCTCGGTGACACCGATCACACCGCCGCCGTGCAGGTCGCTGAAGGCGAAGGCGTTCAGGCCGAGCGTCTTCACCGTCACGCACTCCAGCCGCGGCGACCCGGTCGCGATGCGCATCTCCTCCACGACGTTGGCGAGACGCTGGTGGTACCTGTCGCCCGGGTCGAGGGGCTCGCAATGCATCGCCCGCAGCAGCCTTTCGCGCGCTCCCACCTGCGCGGCGAACCAGTACAGCAGCGAGGCCGCCGCCGAGATCCCGAGGATCAGGGCCACCCCCGTGAGCGTGAACACCCAGCTCACCGTGTCGACGACGGGGAAGCTGACGTAGAACGCCACCGTCACGACCAGGCACAGCACCCACACCGAGGCGAAGACCATGGCGAGCAGCAGCGCAAACAGCAGCCAGATACGCCAGCGCCTCTCGCGCTCGATGTCGAAGAGCGTGCGACGCCGTTCAGCTGACGCGCTCACCTGGTCACCCTCCCCGGCTTCACATTCGTTAACACTATGGAGCTGGTTTCAACTATGGGGGCGATGGTAATATACCGACTGCGTGATGGAGTCCCCCTCCACACATCCCTCCTTCACGCTGGTACTCCCCAAGTACCACCCCATGGCTCCTTTCACAAGCCCCTCTCCCCGAGGGGCTGCCCGGAAACGGGTGCGGGGCGGCGGCGCGAAAGCGCCGCCGTCCCGCGTACGAGCCTCGTCGCGAGCGTCCGGACTAGCGCGCCAGGCCGCAGTGCACCACGAAGTTCTCCGTGAGCCTGCGGCACAGCTGCTCGCCGGCCGCGAGGTTGTCCTCGGTGTCGCGCCGCAGCTTCTCGAGCCAGGCCGCGTCGACGTGCTTGAGCTTCTGCGCCGCGTCGTCGACCCAGTGGGGAGCGATGGTCGCGTCGACCTCGGGGTGGAACTGTGTCGCCCACGCGTTGCCGCCGGCGCGGAACACCTGCACGCCGGCGTCGCTGCTCGCCACCAGGTGCGAGGTCGTCGGCACGCTGCAAGCGTACTCGTGCCAGCAGAACGCCGTGAACGGCGACGAGACGTTGTGCAGCAGGGGGTCGTCCCGTTCCTTCTCGACGGACACCCAGCCCACCTCGGGCGTCTTGAGCTTGTAGACGTCGCCGCCCGCGGCACGGGCCACCAGTTGCGCGCCCAGGCACACGCCCCACACCGGCGCACCGTCGTGCACGAGGTGCCGCAGGAGCTTGACCTCCGCGTCGAGGAACGGGTGCTTCCCGGTCTCGTGCGCGTGCATGGCGCCGCCCAGCGAGATGACGCCCGCGACCTCGTGGGGCGCGGGCACCGCATCCCCGTCGAACAGGCGGCGGACCTCGAAGTGGACACCGAGCGCGGAGAGCGCCGTGCCGATGCCGGCAGGCGGGTCGTCGGCGTCGTGCTGCAGGATGACAAGGGGTCTGGCGCTCACGCGGGTCTCCTTCTTCCGGTGTCGCGAGTATACCGCTCGTGACGCCGGGAGAAGGCCTTGCCGGTGTCGCCGGGCGTCTGCGAGACTCGGAGGCGGATCGCACAGCAAGCACCGAGGAGATGGACCGCGTGAACACACCCGACACCGCCGCCCCTCTCGTCGAAGTGGTCTCCGCCGGCAACGAGGTCCTCATCGGAGACGTGCTCGACACCAACACGAACTGGCTGTGCGTGAGGGTGACGGGGCTGGGCGGCCTCGTGCGCCGCACGGTGATGCTGCGCGACGACGTCGACGCCATCGCGGCCGAGGTGCGCGGCGCCGTGGCGCGCGGCCCCGCCCTCGTCTTCACGGTCGGCGGGCTTGGTCCCACCGCCGACGACATGACCCTCCAGGGCGTCGCGCTCGGCCTCGGGGTGCCACTGGCGCTGCACCCCGAGGCCGAGCGCATGGTCGCCGAGAAGTACGCGGAGTTCTACGAGGCGGGGCACGTCCCGTTCCCCGAGATGAACGAGAGCCGCCGCAAGATGGCGCGGCTCCCGCGCGGGGCCGAGCCGATCGTGAACCCGATCGGCGGCGCCCCGGGCGTGCTCTGCCGCGCCGGCGGCACGCGCGTCGTCTCGCTCCCCGGCGTGCCCGGCGAGCTGAAGGCCATCGTGGACGGACCCCTCGCCGGGCTGCTCTTCGAGATCTTCGGCGCCGCCCACTACGAGGAGCGCTCCGTGACCGTGGACCTGCAGGACGAGTCGGCCATCGCCGAGACGCTGCGCCGCGTGGAGGCCGCGCACCCGAGGGTCTACGTGAAGTCGCGCGCCAAGGTCATCGGCAGCGTCCCGTCGATCAGGGTCACGGTGAGCGCGCGGGCCGGGAACGCCGCCGAGGTGGACGGGCTGCTCGAAGCGGTGGCGGAACAGCTCCTGGCGGACATCGGCGCCCTCGGCTACGCGGTGCGCCGCACCACCGGACCGGCGGACGACTGACGCCGGCGCCGCGGCGGCCCGGGGACGCGCCGCGCCGCGGCCTCAGCTCAGGTGGTCCTCGATGAAGTGCGTGTTGACGTCGCCGGCCGCGAACAGCGGGTGCTCGAGCACCACACGGTGGAACGGGATGACCGTCTTCACGCCCTCGACGATGAACTGGTCGAGGGCCCAGCGCGAGCG
>CAIXSE010000915.1 GCA_903921965.1 uncultured Thermoleophilia bacterium
TCCGCGTCATCCGCCTGCGCCTGCCGGCGCCGGGCCTCGCCAACCGCACGCACGACCTCGGCTGGGTCAGGGAGCACGGCGCGGACTACGTGGTCGTGAGCTCGCTCGTCTCCGACCGCGTGCGGGCCGCCGCGCGGTACTACCCCTCGGTCACCCGGTTCTACGACGACCTCGACGCGCAGGCGACGGCGGTCAAGACGTTCTCGCCGGGACCGGGGGTCCGCGGGCCGACCATCACGGTCTACAAGCTCTGACGCCGGCCGTGCGGCACCGGCCGCACCGCACCCGTGCCCCTCAGTGCCTGACCTGCACCCGGGTGCGCTCCATCTCGCAGGCCTCCTCGGCCGCCTCCTCGATCTCGCCCTCGTGGATCGGCGTGCGCCCGGGGCGCACGAGGACGTAGGCGAGGAAGCCCGGCGGGATCGGCAGCCAGAAGTTGATGAGCCGGTAGACGAGCACGACGCCGACGGCCGTCGCCGACGGCACGCCGAAACTCACGAACAGCGCGATCATGATGCCTTCGATCGCCCCGAGGCCCCCCGGAGTCGGGGCGAGCGTGCCGATCGCGTACGCGACCACGTAGGCGACGGCCAGGTAGCCGAAGCCGATCCTGTACCCGAAGGCGAAGAAGGTCGCCCACAGGCAGAGCAGGTCGAGCGCCCAGAAGACGCAAGCGAGCCCCGTCGTGGTGCGCAGGGCGCCGCGGTGCGACGTCATGCGGCGCATACCGGCGAAGAGGTTGTCCAGCCAGCCGTCGATGTGGCTCTCCTGGACGGTCTCCCGGCGGGTGATCCTGTTGATGAGGTGCGCCACCTGCTGCGCCCGGCGCCGCATGCGCGAACGGTGGTTGTACAGGTACACGCCGTAGATGGTCAGCCACAGGATCAGCCCGATCAGCACGATCCCCACGATGTAGCCCGCGATCGACTCGCCGCGCACGACGACCAGCCAGACCAGGGCCAGCGCGAAGAAGAACCACAGGACGACGTAGTTGAAGAACTGCTGCGCCGCGATGGCGACGAAGATGAGTCCGTGCGGAGCCCGGCGCTTGCGCAGCGCGTTGTAGGTGACGACCCAGCCGCCCACGCCGCCGGCGGAGAGGATGTGACTGACCGCCAGGCTGCTGATCGTGATGGCCGCCACCTCGCGCAGGCGCATCGGGATGTCCAGGACCTTGAGGACGTAGCGCGTGAGGTTCGCGTACCCGAGCAGCGCGCCGACCTCGAGGACCACGGCGAGGACGAGAAGGACCCAGCTCGCCCTCCCGAGCTCCTCGACCGTGCTCTGCGTGTCGACGAGCTTGGGCAGCAGCAGGTAGAGCGCGAGGACGATGACGGCGAAGACGATGATGTGGCGGAGCGTCTTCTTGATCGGCGGTCTCCCCCAGCCGCGGGCCTGCGGGCGATGGATGACAGTACCACACCGGCAGGAAGGGCCCTGCCGGGGCAGTCGTATCGCGCGCGCGTCAGACCTCGCGCTCCCTGCGAAGGGTCCAGTACGTGAGGAGTCCCGCCGGGATCGGCAGCCAGAAGTTGATCAGGCGGTAGACGAGCACGACGGCCACGGCGCCGGCCGACTCCATGCCGAAGCTGGCGAGCAGGGCGATCATGACGGCCTCCACCGCGCCGAGGCCGCCCGGCGTGGGGGAGAAGGTGCCGACCACGTTGGCCACGCCGTAGGCGATGAGCACGTAGTACACCGGCACGTACTGGCCGAAAGCGACCATGACGGCGAGGAGGCAGAGGATGTCGAACGCCCAGTAGCCGGCGGAGAAGCCGACGGTCCGCAGGTGACCGAAGCCGTCGTGGTGCAGCCGGCGCCAGCCGTCGACGACGTCGTCCAGGTACTCGTCCAGTTGCCCGTGCGAGATCTGGAACCTGCTCCAGCGTCGGCCCAGCCAGTCGACCACCTGGCGGCCGCGGCGCCGCAGCGACGTCGGGTGCGCCAGGAGCCAGAAACCGTACACGCTCAGCAGGAGCAGCAGGCCCACGAACCCGGCGGCGAACGCCATGGCGACGTCGTTGGCCTCGCCACGGACGAGGAGCGCAAGGAGGCCGATACCGAAGAGGAGGAACAGCACGGAGTAGGCGAAGGCGTTCTGGAAGATCACGGCGATGAGCACCATGGAGTGGGGCATCCCGCGCTTCTGCAGCACGCGGTAGGTCACAGCCGCGCCGCCGACGCCGCCGGCGGAGAAGAGGTGCGCAGCGGCGAGCCCGGCCAGGTTGATGCGCAGCGCGAGGGCGAGCGTGACCGGGTAGCGCAGCAGGTCGAGCAGGCGCCGGAACAGGAGCGAGTAGAAGATGAGGCAGACGGCCTCGGCCACCACGGAGAGCACCAGCAGCGGGACGCTGGCGTCGCGCACCAGGCCCAGCGCGTGCTTCTGCCCGGCCAGCCGCGGGAGGATGAGGAACAGGGCGATGACGATCACCGCGAAGATGATCACGGCGCGCGCCTGTCTGCGGCGTCGTCTGCGGCGCTCGTCGTCGGTGAGCGCGGCGTCAGGCACGGGCCCCGCCCGTCGACCCCGTGCCGAGCACCTGGTCCTCGATCTCGCGCCGCCTGATCCAGGCGTAGGCGACGCCGGCCGGGACGCAGGTGAAGGGGAACGCCGACAGGGCGAGCCACCCCCAGCGGCGCGCCCTGTACGTCGTGTGCACCGCGAGCACCCAGGTGGCCGCCCAGCCCGCAAGCAGGACGAGTCCCCAGGCGACGAACACCGGCCGCGGGACGAGCGTCACGGAGAGCGCCGCCGCGGCCGCGCGCAGCACGAACAGTGCCAGCGTGACGGCTGCCGCCAGGAAGAGCCGGGCGAGGCGCCGCAGTTCGGCGGTGAGCTGGGGGCCGGCGTCGGCGCCGGGTGCGTTCCTGTCGTGTCTCATCGGGAGGTGCGGTCGGGACCACTCGCGCGTCAGTCTCGGTGAAGCGTCCCGGGAACACAACCGCGAAGCGCGCCCTGAGGCGCCCTCGATGCCGGGTCGAGGGTCGCGTCGAGGACGGCTCGAACGCCCCCTGCAGGGATGCTCGACGCCTCCCTTGACCATTGCTTGACACCTGCGGCCGCTCAAGCCTGACGCGCCGCGCGCGCGAGGCTGAGAGCCGGTGTCCCACGGGTGCCCGGGACCGTCGTCGATGCCGGCAGGGCTTGCGCTGCGGCCCCGTCTTTGATTGACTCGCCCTCCAATCGAACAACAGAGGCGTGCCCCCGCCGCCCTCCACGCGTTCGCTTTCCCAGCTTCCTTTCGGCGCTCCAGTGCGCGTGGAGCAAGCTACGAGGCCCCCTCGAGAGCCCCCGGATGCCCCTCGCACGAGGCGTGTCCCCGGGGAAACCGCGCCGAAAGGACACAGTGTCCGTAACGCTCAGACGCACCGCGATCGCCGCTCTGCTGCTGCTCGCAGTCGCCTTCACCACCGGGCTGGCCGCCTCGCGGGCCGATGCCACCACCCCTCTGCGCGCGAAGCTCGAGACCGCGCAGCGCGAGCTCAAGCGCGCCAACCAGCGTCTCGCCGCCGCCAAGCAGGCCCTCGACGAAGCGCTGGCCGCCCAGGCCACGCCCGTCGTCGACGGCACGACCGAGGATCCTGCCTCGGCCGTCTGTCTGCCGGTGGCGCGTGGGTCGGCGCCCGTGGCAGAGCCCACCGACATCGACACGCTGCGTGCCCGGGTCGCCCAGGCGCGCAAGCAGGTGACCCGATGGAAGAAGCGGGTCAGCGAGCTCAGCGCGCGGGTGGAGGAAGAAAAGCAGATCGAGGCGTGGGAGAACGAGCGCGACTGGATGCCGATCATGGAGATCGCCGCGGCCCGGTACCACGTGAAGGCCGGCGGCCTGTACCGCATGATGATGCGGGAGTCCGGCGGCGATCCGCGTGCCGGCGCCTCGAGCCAGTTCAGGGGCCTCTTCCAGTACTGGACGGGCACCTGGAAGAGCACGTGGAACCCCTTCCGCGACCAGAGCATCTTCGACGGCAGCTCGCAGATCTTCGCGACGGCCTACGCCATCCACAAGGGGATGGGGCCGCAGATGTGGACCACCACGTTCGCGACGCAGTACTGACGCAACGTCACCGCGCGGTCGGCGAGGGCCGGGGACCCGGGAAGCGGGTCCCCGGCCCTCGCCGCGTTCGGTGCCCGCTCAGGTCTCGGGCACGCGCCTGCCGAGCAGGCGGGCGACGCCCTCGTAGAGCCCGAGCCCGATCATGAGACCGACGGCGATGGCCACGATGATGAACATCGCCGTGGTGAGGTCGGCGAACGCGAGCGCGTGCTCGGGCCCGAAGATCTGTGTGAGCCCCGTGAGCGCCAGCGCGCCGGGGATGAGCAGGATGAAGCTCGGCGAGAACGTCACGAGGCGCGGCGGTCCCGCCGTGCGCGCCGCCGACCATTCCGCCACCACGGCCATGAAGATGGCGCCGATCATGGCCGCCAGGTAGGAGCTGCCGGCGGCGTCGCCCAGCACCAGCCCGACCCTGGCGGCGAAGCACACCGCCAGCAGCCACGGCAGGGTGCGCGCCGGGGCGACGAAGTGCAGCGCGACGCCGAAGGCGAACAGCAGCGTGCCCAGCCACGGCGCCCACCAGCCCAGGTACGTGGTGACGTCGGCCATGGCGATCGCCGGCGAGACGCCCGTGACCTGCTGCGCGGCGAGCAGGCCGAAGATCAGCAGCACGATCTGGACGAGGGCGTAGGCGAGCCGTGTGGCGCCCGACACCATCTGCCGGTCGGCGAGCTCGAGGGACGCGAGCGTCAGCGGTACGAACGGCAGGCTCAGCAGGAGGGGCGGGATGAGGGCGTGGTATGGCGCCTCGATCGTGCCCTGCTCGGCGAGCAGGAAGACGACGCAGCCGCACACGAAGGAGACGAGCACCGGCCGCACGATCTCCAGGCGGTGCACGTGCGAGCCCACGAAGCGCAGCAGGCCGGCGAGCAGGCCGAGCGCGACGGCGACGGCGGTTACGTCCCAGGGGAGCTGGAGGATGAGGGCGAACCCGAGGGTGGCGATGCCGTGGCCGGCGACGATGATCCACGGGTGGTAGTGGGCTTTCGACGTGATGATGGCGTCCAGGCGGCGCAGGCCCTCCTCGGGCGTCACGGACGCCTCCTTGAGGAGGGCCAGGAGCTGGTAGACCGCCTCCACCTGGTCGAGGCGCAGCGTCCGGGCTCCCTCGGCCGCCATCTCGATGGTGACCTGGTCGTCGTGGCGGAGCACGGCGATCGCCCCGGTCGGCAGTGTGTAGAAGCTGCAGTCGCAGATGCCGTAGGCGGCGGCGACCGCCGTGAGCGCGGCGTGAGTCCCGGCCACCGACTCGCCGCTGTTGATCATCGCCAGGCCGAGCCGGGCGCAGAGCCGTGCGAGGTGGCCGGCGTCCTGCGACGCCGGTGAGACTCCGACTGCGCGCGCTGCTTCTGTCACCACTCCACGCCTCTGTGTCCGGGAGCCGGTCACGGACTCTCATCGGCACGGGTGGCTCGATGGTGAAGTCCGCGGGCCTCCGGGCGGGGGGACCGCCCTCGCGCAGGAGTGGTGACTCGCAGGCCGCGTCAGAACGCGGCCCGTCGCGGCAGGCTGCGCTGGACCGAGCCGAGCACGCGAAGGGCCGCCTGCAGGTCGGCGCGCTCCCCGACTTCGAGGCTGCCGCTGTCCAGGGGCGCATGGGGGGCGTGCCGCCGCAGTGCGCGTCCGTCTGGTGGCGCGCGAAGATGCACGCCATGGTCTCGAACGCCTCACTGAGCGGCCCTGCGACGTCGCCGCCGCGGCCACCGTCGTCCCGTACGGCCGCCAGACGATCGAGAGTCGCCGCCTGCGTCACGCCACCTGCGCAGGCGTAGTAGCGGGCCCGATTCTGCACCGGCAGGAGGCCGTGCTGCTTGAAGTCGACGCGGTCCCCGAGGCGGCGGCGGAACCCGAGCGGGGAGGGGATCTCCGCGCCCAGCTGGGCCATCCCCAGCAGGAAGCGGGAGTACCGCGGGGCCTGGCGGACCACCTCGTGAAGGAGGGGGACGACGTGCAGGTCCCCAGCGACCCGACGCACGTCGAAGCCGATCGCCGCCCTCATGACGGCGTCGTCGTCCCAGCGGGGCAGGCAGCCGGCGAAGACCTCGACCCAGCGGGAGACCGGCATGCGCCAGTCGGGGTCGGTCGCCACGACGCCGTGCGGGTCGAGGGCGAAACCGCACCGCGTGAGCCCTCCGTTGACGTGGTGTGCGAAGCGCCGGAAGTAGTCCTCCACCTCGGGGTCGTCGCCGTCGGCGTACGCGAGACCGTTGTCGAGGTCCGAGAAGAGGCAGAGCTCGCCGCGCCCACCGCTTCCGAAGGCGAGCCACGCGAACGGCACCGGCGGCGCGCCGAGGCTCGCGACGGTGAAAGCGACGAGACGGCAGACGATCGCGTCGCAGAGCGTGGTGTACGCCCGCATGGCGGTGGGCGCGCTCACGCCGGCGCGCGTCACGGCGACGAAGACGCCGGGCATGCCGGCGACGCCGGAGCGCGGTGTTTCGACCGAGTCCGCGGCGCCGATGTGACCGGGCAGCCGCTTGAGACCGAAGACGTCGGTGGCGACGAGGCTCGCGGCGGACAGGGCGGCCGGGGGGATCCGGCAGGCGACCGCCTCCGGCAGGTCGTCGTGCCGCGCCGGCGACGGTGTGCCGCCGGGGACCCCGGGCTCCGTCGTGACGTCGGATGTCGTCGGTTCCACTGTGGTCCCTCCCCGTCGCGTGAGTGCACTGACTCGCGACTTCTGTCTGGCCGCCTCGGGGGACCCGAGCGTCATCTCATGCGGGTGAAATCTCGAGGAGGTCTGCCCTGTCCCCGGCGTCCGAAGGACCGGGCGGACCCGCGTCGCCTGCGGGCCGTCAGCGTGGCGGAAGGAGGCCCGAACCCCGCGCCCGTTCCACAGCCTCGGTGCGCGTGGACACGCCGAGCCTGCCGTGGATGTGCTGCACGTGCGTCTTCACGGTGGGGCGGCCGACGAAGAGGCGCGCCGCCATCTCGGGGAACGAGAGCTGCGTGGGCAGCAGCTCGAGCACGCGGCGCTCGGCCGGCGTGAGCGGCTCGACGCGGGCGCGCTCCTCGAGCCGCTCGTCGAGGAGCGCGGGCAGGGGAGGGAGCCCGCCGTCCACGATCGGCGTGAGGAGCCGGACCGCGGCTCCGAACCCGGGGTCGCCGCCGCGGCCGAGCAGGCGGGCGTGGGCGAGCAGCCTGTCACTGTCGCCAGGCCGTGCGTCACGCCCGGCTCCTCCACGAGGCCCAGGGCTGCCGCGGTACGCCGTGCCGCGTCGTCCCACCGTCCCAGCTCGGCGAGCACGAGCGCCTCGGAGCCCAGGGCCGCGATCTGCCCGATGCCCGTGGTCACCCGTGCCTCCCGTTCGGCCTGCGCGAGTGTGGCGAGCTGCCGGCGAGCGTTCCGATGACGGCAGCGGCGAACAACAGCGCGTGGTCGCAGAGTACCTGCTCATCGCTGAACCACTCCAGCCAGCTGCGCAGCGTCTCGAGCCGCACGCCGGTGGACCGGTCGCGGAGCACGCGGCGGACGACCGCACCGGCGCGCCGCGCGTCGCCCCCGGCCAGCCAGTGCCGCACCGCCGCCTCGAACAGCCGGTGCTCCTCGAGCCACTCGGCGGCGCGGCGGTGCAGTGACGCGACATCGTCCTCGCCGCGACGCCTGACGAGCTCTGCGAGAAGGAACTGCGACGCCAGGTGCTGGTACCTGTACCACTCGCCGGAGTCGTCGACGGCGTAGACGAAGAGCATCTTGCGGGCGACGGTCTCCGGGAGGAGGCCCGCGTCCCTGTCGCCGGTCACCGTGAGCCCCCTCCAGGACGCTCTCGACAGACGTGCCCTCGCCGGCCATGGTCACGAGCCCGAGGTTCATCGGCCAGCCCTCCGTGAGACGCGTGAGGTGGTCGGCGACCTCGGGGCCGGTGGCCAGTTCGTGGAGCGCGAGCAGGTGCTGCGTCTCGGCGGGCGAGAACGCCAGGTCGGCCGCACCCAGCTCGAGCGGCAGGCCCTCGGCGCCCAGGCGTGCCAGGGGGAGGCGCGGTTCTCCGCGGCCGCCGACGCAGAGCTGCGCCCCGGCCGGCAGGTGCTGCACGAGGATCCCGAGCGTCTTCCACGACGCCTCGTGACTCACGAGATGGACGTCGTCGATGACGAGCACGAACGGCGCCGCGGACGCCAGCGCGGAGGCCAGTACCGGCAGGATCAGCCTCTCCACGGGGAGCGGTGAGAGCGTGAGCCATCCCGGGACGCGTGGATCGAGATCGAGCACGGTGCTGAGGGCGACCGCAAGGTACTGGAGGAAGAGGGCGGGGTCGTCGGCGGCGTCCGCCTGGATCAAGGCGGAGGGCACGCCGCAGTCCGCCACCCACTGCTACGGTGTCACCGTCTTGCTCCAGCCTCCGGGCGCAGACAGCACGACCAGCGGGGCCGGGGTGGCCGACAGCCGCTTCAGGAGCTCCTCGCGGCGCACGAGCGCGACGAGCGGGCGAGGACTCCGCAGGCGCGACGGTATCAGCCGGGGAAGGCCGGCCGGCGCCGGCGTCCTCGGAGCGTCGCGGGGCGCGACGGCCCCCGCGGCCTCGCCCGGCCGCGCGGGATGCTCCGACGACTCGTGCTCTTCGAAGGACGATGGAGGGCCGTCTGCCATCGACTTCCTCCGCGCCAGTGTGCACGAAGACGTTGCGTGACTGTACCGACCTGTCACGTGTGGGGCAAGGGCGCGAGGGCTTCCCCGTCGTGTGTCGGGTAGAATGCCTGCACCCTGCTTCGTGCCGGAGTGGCGGAACTGGTAGACGCGCTGGACTCAAAACCCGGTGCCAGAGATGGCGTGTGGGTTCAAATCCCACCTTCGGCACCACCTCACGCCTTGTGACGGGCGGCCCGCCGGGCTGCCTTCTGGTAAGATTATGAGTCGAATCGACGGCCCCTGCGGGCACACGTGGCGCCCTCCGCGGACGCCGCGCGGAGAGGAGTCTGGCGCATGACGGTGCGTCTCCTGGGGCTCGACTGCAGCCCCCGCGACAACAGCAACAGCGGCATCATGCTCGACACGGGCCTCAAGGCCCTGGACGAGAAGTACCCCGGCGAGGCCGAGTGGGAGGTCGTCCACCTGCGCGACCTCGCCATCGAGCCCTGCAAGGCCTGCAAGGTCTGCGGCAAGACGAAGGACGGGCGCTTCATCCCGTGCGTGCGCGAGGACGAGGACGACGTGCAGGAGGTCCTCGACAAGATGGTCGCGGCCGACGGCATCCTCGTGGCCACCCCGGTCTACTTCGGCCTCCCGAGCGACCTGTTCTCGAAGTTCATCATGCGCACGCGTCCGCTGCGCCACCAGGACTTCCAGCTCGCCAACCGCCCGGTGGGCGTGCTGGCCGTCGCCGGGCGCCGCTCCGGCGGCGCCGAGACGGCCATCATCGCCACCTGGCTGCCCTTCGTGCGCA
>CAIXSE010000916.1 GCA_903921965.1 uncultured Thermoleophilia bacterium
CATCCTGCCCGAGCACGTGTGGAGCAAGGTGAGCCCGAAGGCGGCCGGCGCCTCGTACCGGAACCGGCCGCCGATCGTCGGCACCGGGCCCTTCCAGGTCGTGGAGGCCAAGAAGGGCGACTACGTGCGCATGGTCGCGAACCCGTCGTTCTGGGGGCGCAGGCCCGTTGTCGACGAGATCCTCTTCGTCACCTACCAGAACCCCGACACGATGACGCAGGACCTGCTCGGCGGGAACCTGGACGCCGCGTGGGGGATCCCCCCGGCGCAGTTCCCCAAGCTGGAGGCGACGCAGGGCCTGCAGGCCATCGCCTACAACCTGCTCACCTGGGACTACCTGGCGATGAACTGCTACGAGGGCCCGAGCCGCGGCAACCCCGTCCTCAGGGACGTGAGGTTCCGGCAGGCCCTCAACTGGGCGCTCGACCGGCAGCGCATCGTCGACCTCGCCTGGGGCGGGCGAGGGACGCCCGGCACCACCCTCATGACCCCCGGCTCGTGGGTGGCCCCGGACTACCACTGGGAGCCGCCGGCCGACCTGCTGTACACCTTCGACCCGGCGAAGGCGAAGCAGCTCCTCGACGCCGCCGGGTACGTCGACGGCGACGGCGACGGGGTGCGTGAGGACAAGCGGGGCAGGCCCATCGAGCTGCGTCTGTGGGCCCGCTCGGAGTCGCCCGAGAGCCAGAAGACGGGCGGCCTCGTCACCGGCTGGCTCCGCGACCTGGGCCTGAGGATCCGCTACCAGGTCATCGACGACGGCATCTACTACGACAGCATCTGGGCGTACCAGGGCGACACGTTCAGTCCCGATTTCGACCTCTACCTGTGGGACTGGGACGGCTACGCCGACCCCGGCGACACGCTGGCGAGCTTCACGACGGCGCAGATCGAGAACTGGAACGAGCCCGCGTGGTCCGACGCGGCGTTCGACGCCGCCGTGGACGAGGCCAACACGACCCTCGACCCGCAGGCGCGCAAGGAGCCCGTCTGGCGCGCCCAGCAGATCCTCTACGAGCAGACGCCGGAGATCGTGCTCGACTACCCGGACAAGCTCGAGGCGGTCAACACGGCGCGCTGGGACGGCTGGAAGCGCATGTACGGCGGCACCGGCGCCGCCTTCTACACGAGCTACGTGCGCGACAGCTACCTGAACCTGAAGCCAAGGGTGGCCGCCGCGGCCGCCGCTGGCGGCGGCAGTCTGGCCTGGGTGTGGGCCGCGGCCGCCGCGGCCGCCGCCGCGGTGGTCGTGCTGTGGCTCGTGGCGCGGCGCCGGCGTCCGGCGGCCGAGGAGGAATAGGCCGGCCGCGGCCGCCAGGGCGTCTCAGCCGCGGTAGACCTGCACGAGGTCCTTGCCGGTGCGCTTCGCGGCGTACAGCGCCGCGTCGGCGCGGGCGACGAGCTCGTCCATCTCCAGTGCCGTCGCCGGGAACGCCGCCACACCGATGCTCACCGTGAGGCGCGCGGCCGGCCCGCCCTCGGAGACGGGGAACTCCGCGGCGGCGACCAGGGCGCGGAGCCTCTCCGCGAGCGCCGCCGCGCCCTCGCTGTGGCCGTGCGGCGGCGGCTCGTCGGCTGCGAGCACACCCGTCTCGAAGGCGTTCGCGGCAGCGGTGGTCTCACGGGCTTCCTCCGCCTCGTCGGGTGCCGCGCGCGACGACCGTCCCAGCGGCGTGTTGGGAAGGATCACGGCGAACTCCTCACCGCCGTAGCGGGCCGGCAGGTCGACGTTGTACCGCAGGCCGCCGGCGAGCAGGCGGGCGAGGGAGCGCAGCACGGCGTCGCCCGCCTGGTGCCCCCACGTGTCGTTCAGCACCTTGAAGTCGTCGATGTCGATCATCAGGAGCGAGACCGGGGTGTCGTAGCGGCGGGCGCGGGCGAGCTCCTGCTCGAGCCGCTCGTAGAAGGTGCGGTGGTTGGGCAGGCCGGTGAGGCCGTCGACGGTGGCGAGCGCCTCGATGGTCGCGTACAGCTGCGCGTTGTTGAAGGCGATCGCGACCTGCTTGCCGAAGGCCATCAGGTAGGCCAGCTCGTCCTGCGTGAAGACCCGCTCGGCCTCCGTCTCGACGAGCACCAGCATCCCGAGTGCCTTGTCCTGCACGCGGAACGGCACGTTGACGAGCGTCCTCTC
>CAIXSE010000917.1 GCA_903921965.1 uncultured Thermoleophilia bacterium
AGCAGCGGGCCGGCCCGCGAACCGGTGCCGCCGATGACGGCCATGGCCATGAACGTGACCGAGGCCGAGACGGTGAACACGCTCGGCGAGACGAAGCCGACCACGCCGGCGTACAACGCCCCGGCGAGTCCGGCGATGACGGCGCTCATGACGAAGGTGCGGACCTTGACGCCCACCACGTCGACGCCGCTCGCCTGCGCGCCCAGCTCGCTGCCGTGCAGGGCGCGCATGGCGCGCCCCGGGCGCAGCGAGCTGGTGTTCCAGGCGATCAGCAGGGCGACGCCGACGATGCCCCACACGAGCCAGTACAGCGACGGGGCGGTGCGGAACTCGAACGGGCCGAGCGCCGGGTACGGGATGCCGGTGAAGCCGTCGACCCCGCCGGTGACGGGCTCGGCCTCCTTGAAGCCGAGCGCCATCAGCTCCCCGAAGCCGAGCGTGGCCACCGCCAGGTAGTATCCCTTCAGCCGCAGGCTGGGCACGGCCAGCACGAGGCCGCCGAGCGCGGAGACGGCGCCGGCCACGAGGAAGCCCAGGATCCACGGCCAGTGCAGGTGGACCGTGCAGTAGGCGCTGGCGTAGGCGCCGATGCCTACGAAGGCGGCGTGCCCCAGCGAGACCTGGCCCGCGTAGCCGAACAGCAGCGAGAGGCCGACGACCACGAGCGCGTTGACGCCGGCGAACGTGAACACCTTGAGCAGGAAGCGGTCGGTGACGACCAGCGGGAGCACCGCCACGACGACGGCGATGACGAAGGGCGCGGCGAAGCGCCACGTGCGCGCGTTGCTCACAGCTTCTCCCTCCCCGAGCCGCCGAGGATGCCCTGCGGGCGGACGAAGAGCACGAGGAGCAGGACGACCATGGCGACGGCGTCCTTGTAGACGGGGTCGACGTAGCCGGCGACGAGCGCCTCGAGCAGGCCGAGCAGCAGGCCGCCGCAGACGGCGCCGACGGGGTCGCCGAGGCCGCCGAGCACGGCGGCGGCGAAGCCCTTGACGCCCATGCCGGCGCCCACGCTGAAGGCCGTCTGCGTGAGCGGCGTGACGGTGATCCCGGCCACGGCACCGAGGGCCGCCGCGAGGGCGAACGACGCCATGACCATGAAGCTGACGTTGACGCCGACGAGGCGGGCGGCGTCGCGGCGGATGGCCGTGGCGCGCATGGCCCTGCCGAACGCCGTGCGGCGGTAGAGCAGGGCCAGGAGGGCCACGGCCACGGCCGTGACCACCCAGATCCAGACGGTCTGGCGCTCGATCGCGGCGCCCAGGACCTTGTACGAGGTGCCGGGCGTGAACGGCGCCAGCGGCCGCTCGTCCGGCCCCAGGAAGTGCAGCGTGAGCTGCCGGATCAGTACCGCCCCGCCGATGGTGACGATGATGATGCGCAGCGGGTCGCCGTCCTTGATGGGGCGCACCGCGAGGAACTCGAACGCCGCCCCGACGGCGGCGGTGACGGCCACGGCCGCCACCGCCGCCAGGGGCAGCGGCAATCCCAGTTGCCAGAAGGCGACGCCGAGCATCCCGCCGAGCATGAAGAACTCGCCCTGGGCGAAGTTGATCGCCCTGGTCGCCGCGAACACGACGGTGAAGCCGAGTGCGACGAGCGCGTAGATGCAGCCGTTCTTCAGCCCTGCGACGAGGAACTGCAGGAGCTCGCTCACGGGATGCCTTCGCCGGCCGGGCCGTTACTCGGCCTGCGTCCAGTCGCCGTCCTTGATCTGGTACATGGTGAGGTCGTCGACCGTCAGGCCGTTGTGGTCGTCGGCGGTGAAGTTGAACGTGCCGCCGGTGCCCACCCAGCCGGTCGTCTGCTCGATGGCGTCGCGCAGCGACTGCGGCGTGAGGTCGCCCTGCACGCTCTTCGCGGCCTCGGCCACGATGTTGAGGGCGTCGTAGGCATAGCCCGCGAACGTGCTGGGTGCCTCGCCGTAGGCGGCCGTGTAGCGGTCGATGAAGTCGGTGGCCACCGTGTAAGCCTCGGTGCCCTCGCCGTAGGCCTCGGGCATGAGGATCTTGCCGGCCGGGAGCACGACGCCCTCGGCGGCCGCGCCGGCGCCCTCGATGAACTCGCGGCGGGCGATGCCGTGGCTGCCGTAGATCGGCAGGTCGATGCCGAGGTCCTTGGCGTTCTTGACGATGGTGGCCGCCTCGGCGCCGGCCGTCCACATGAGGATGGCCTGGGCGCCCGAGTTCTTGATCTTGGTGAGCTGGGCGCTCATGTCGGTGTCGCCGGGGTTGAAGGTCTCGTCGTCGACGATCTCGATGCCGTAGTCGGGGGCCTCGGCGGTGATGACGGCCTGGCCGTCCTTGCCGAAGCCGCCGCTGTCGCTGATGAGGCCGATCTTCGTGATGCCCTGGTCCTGCATGTACTGGAGCGTGAAGGGCACGACGATGGTGTTGGACCACGGGGTCGCGAAGACCAGCGGGTCCACGGGGTTGGTGATGGCGGTGGCGCCGGCCATGGAGACCTGCGGGATGCCGGCGCGCTGCACGTCGCCGCGCATGGCCATGGTCTGGCCCGAGCCCGTGGCGCCGAGCAGGGCCACGACCTCGTCCTGCTCGATGAGCTTGGCGGCGGCCGCGGCGGCCTTGGCCTCGTCGGTGGCGTCGTCCTCGACGATGACCTCGAGCGGGCGGCCGTTGATGCCGCCGGCGTCGTTGATGCGCTTCACTTCCATGTCGATGACGTTCTTCTCGCCCTCGCCGAGGCCGGCGTAGGTGCCGGTGAGCGAGAGGATCGCCCCGACCTTGATGGGCTCGCCGGAGGCGGCGCCGGGGCTGGCCGAGCCGCCGGAGCCTCCCGTGTCGCCGCTGCCGCCGCAGCCGCCGGCGGCTATGGTGAGCGCGAGGGCTGCGGCCAGGGCCGCGATCAGGTACGCCATCTGCAGTCTGAGTCTCCGTCCGCGCATGAGTCCCCCCATCGAGTTCACAGTGCCGCCGGCGGGTGCCGGCGGCGGAGCGGTGCCTGCATGCCGCAGGCGGGGCGGGCGCGCGCTGACAGTGGACGCGCCCCCGCCCGGCACTCCGGGCGCCGCCCGGAGTGTGCGGCATGATAGCACGGCGGTCCGAGGCGACGCTCGCGCGCCCGGGCGCGCGAGGCCGAGCCGCGGCCGCGGCGCCCGCCCG
>CAIXSE010000918.1 GCA_903921965.1 uncultured Thermoleophilia bacterium
AGCTGCGCCAGCGTCATCGTCCCGTCGGCGTCCGGCGAGCCCCACACGAAGCAGTGCTCGCACGCGTACGTGCAGCGGTACGTGACCAGGAAGTGGATCCCGCTCAGCTCGATCGCCATGGCGCCAGTCTACGCCTCGCGCGGGCGTGTGGCCTCATGCGACGCGGAGCGCCGGGCGGGCGGCTGGGGGAGCTGCCTGCCCGGCGCTCCGTCACGCCGGCAGCGGGAACTGCCGCCGGCTGCTCTTCGGGTCCGCGACGCCCAGGGCGTGGAGGTCGTGGGCGTCTGTCGTCCACCCGTCGTAGCTGCGCACGTAGTACACCAGCCGGTCGTGGTCGCGGGCGACGTACCACTGCGTGTAGTCGCCCGACGACGCCACCTGCCGTGGGACGTGCACGAGGTCGAGGCAGTGGAAGGCCTCGTTCACGGCGGCGTGTGCGTCCTTCGCGGTCGTCGTCACGGTGGTCAGCATCGTCGCCCGCACGAAGCGCGTGGGCGGGGTCACGTCGCCGGGGATGCCGAGCAGCCCGCTCCCGTTACCGGTCGGCGTCACCTTGAACCCCATCAAGTCGCGGGGCCGTGCCTCGGCGTTGGTCAGGTTCACGTAGTTACGCAGGTTGGTCAGGTGCCAGCCGAACGTCGGCGAGTTGGTGAGCACGCCGGTCGGGTTGTCGTGGAAGACCGCGCCGCCGCCGAGGAACTCGACCACGAGGTCGCCGCCCTGCGCGTCGTGCACGGCCAGGTGCATGGGGAAGGCGAAGTCGAGCAGGGGCTTGACCATCTCGGGCATGGTGCGGTCGTCGGGCCAGAGGCGCCGCACCGGGGCGTTCCAGAGCTGCACGCCGGCGAAGGCGGCGCGCACGTCCTGCACCGTCGCGCACGTGCCGAGGATCCACTGGCCGAAGTGGATGAGGTCGACGGCCGGAGCGGCGCCCGCCGCGGGCGGGACCTCCGGCAGATCGGTCTCGGGCAGCCAGAGCGTCCCGATGGAGAGGCCGGCGTCGTTGAGGCCGTCGCACACGCCCCAGTCGAAGCCGAAGGCGTCCATGGCGACGTAGCCGTGCGTGTTGGCCCAGGCCAGCGTCGCGGCGGCCGTCTCCGTTGCGGTGGCCGACCACTCCAGCCCGGCAGGCACGACCTGGACGCGCGAGCCCAGCTCGTGGGCGAAGTCCAGGGTCCGGGCCGAGACATGCAGGCCGTCGAGGTTCACGAGGCGCAGGTCGGTGCACATGGTGGGCTCCTTGCCGAAGGAGTGGGGCCGCGACGCCTTCCTTATCGGTCGCGGCCGTCGTGCTCTTGACCCGGGTGCTTGCCGCTGCCGGGGCGGCTGCGCCTTCCCGTCGTCACCCATTTTTCCGTCCCGTCTCCGGGGTACGCTCCGCGGTCCCACCAGCCCGGCTCCGCCACGCTCGCGACCCGGCGATGGGGGCGGCCCCCGCGCCCCGGCGCCCGGTCCGCCGACCCCGAAACGGCGCGTGGAGGAGGACGTCATGGATGCCCCGGACCG
>CAIXSE010000919.1 GCA_903921965.1 uncultured Thermoleophilia bacterium
CTGCCTCCGCTCGTCCTGCGGGCGGCCGGCTCCGGGGCGTGGGACTACTCCTGGGGCGCGTTCTACGCCCCGCTCGCGGTGGCCGTGGCGCCCGGCGCGCTCGGGCGCCTGCTGCCGCCGCAGGGCGCCGGGCCTCTCGGCCGGCCGGACCGGGCAGCCGAAGCGGGCCGGCCGTGAGCGCCGGCGCCGCGTCCGGCCCGCCCTGCGGCGACCCGGCGGCCGAGGTCGTCGAGCTGCTCGGCCGGCTCATCCGCGCCGACTCGAGCAACCCGCCCGGCGACGTGCGCCCCGTCGTGGCCGTGCTGGAGGACTACTTGGCAGCCAACGACGTGCCGGTGACCGTCGTGGGGGAGTCGCCGGAGCTCGTGAACCTGGTGGCCCGCCTGCCCGGCAGCGGGGGCGGGCGCTCACTGCTCCTGCTCGGCCACGCCGACGTGGTCCCCGCGGACGAGGACGACTGGACGGAGCCGGCCTTCTCCGGCCGCGTCCGCGACGGCTACGTCTGGGGCCGCGGCGCCCTCGACATGAAGGACCAGGTGGCGGCGCAGGCCGTCGCCTTCGTGCGCCTCGCGCGCGCCGCCGCGGCCGGCTCGCGGCTCCGCGGCGACGTCGTGTTCGCCGCCACCGCCGACGAAGAGACCGGCGTGCGCTGCGGTGCGAGGTGGCTCTTCGAGCACCACCCCGAGCTCGCCCGCGCCGACTTCGTCGTCAACGAGGGCGGCTGCGTCTTCCACCGCGCCGGCGCCGGCCCGCTGTTCCTCGTGCACTGCGGCGAGAAGGGGTACGCGAACACGGTGGTCCGGGTCTCCGGGCGCGGCGGTCACGGCTCCATGCCGCGCCACGACGCCAACGCCGTCACCGGCCTCGCCGAGGTGCTGGCCGCGCTCGCCGCGTACGAACCCGAGGTCACCGCCGAGCGCATCCCCGCGGAGCTGGTCGACCTCGCGGTGGCCGACCCCGGCCTGCAGGCCCGGCTCAAGGATCCGGCGACGGCGCAGCGCGCCGTGCGCGAGCTCGCCGCGGTCGACCCCGGGCTGGCCGGCGTCATCGAACCTCTTCTGGGCCTGACCCTGGCGTGCACGGTGGTGCGTACGGTCGGCGACGCCGTGAACGTCATCCCGGCCAACGCCGAGCTCCACATCGACTGCCGCGTCCTGCCCGGGCAGACCGAGGCCGACGTCTACCGGGAGGTCGGGAGGGCGCTGGCCGGCGTCGAGGCGCGCTGGCACATCGTCTCGTGCGAGGTCGTGCAGGGCACGCGGTCGGACGCCGGCGGCCCCCTGCTGGAGGCTGTCGTCGCGACGCTCGCCGAGTCCGTGCCGGGTGCGGACGTGCTGCCGGTGCTGAGTCCCTACTTCACGGACTCGACCCACGTGCGCGGCGCGTATCCGGACGCCGTCGCCTACGGCGTCTGCCCGTTCGTGGAGGAGGACTTCCGGGCCGTCGCCCCGCGCCTTCACAGCGTCGACGAGCGCGTCGCCGTGGCCGACCTCTCCCTGCAGGCCGACTTCTTCGAGCGCCTGGCCGCGCGCGTGGCTTCCTGAGCCGCACCGCGCCCGGCGGCGGGAGGGATGTTCCCATCGGCGATCTCAACCAGACGTCCCGTTGGAGGTACGTCCAACGGAAATCGCGATCGCGACCATGCCACGGACCGCGCAGAGAGAGGCCCCTGCCGTGATGCCGGGGGCGTTCGCGATAGGGTCCGGATCGTCCGCGCGGCACCGCGCACGCCTCACGTCTGGGAGTCGTACCACTCTTGCCCGCCCGGCCAGGCCGGCGTGAAGCCCACCTCGTCGAAGAGCTGCTTGAGAGTGAGCGGAGGGCGATCCTGCGGCGCCTCGCGCTCGCGTTCATCGAGCCGGCGTGCCTCCCGGGCGAGCTCGCGAGTCTCGGCGAGACGCTCCTCGTCGAGTGC
>CAIXSE010000920.1 GCA_903921965.1 uncultured Thermoleophilia bacterium
ACCCAGCGTCCCCTGCCCTGGAGGCACGATGATCCCGGACGAACTGATGAAGCGCCGCGGCGCGGCGGCGGTGATCGACCAGATGGTCGCGGAGCAGATGCGCCTCGAGGGCATGCAGCAGCAGAGCGCCGAGATGGTGGGCCGCGAGTTCCCTCTCGTCATGTGGGGCGGCACCGGACGCATCGTGGCCGCCGGCGACCGGGGCGTCTCGCTCCTGGTGCGCGGCCTGCGCGCCGACTTCACCTGGGAGCGCCTGGCGGGTACGTGGAAGCGTCTGCGCGACAACCACACGCTCGGTATCGACGAGCTCGGCGGGGCTCACGACGCCGTGGGTATCGTGAGCCTGTTCGCGTTCCTCGAGGCCGACAGCCTCGATGTCCTCGACGGCGAGGGGCTGCTCGTGTTCCGGCGCACCACGAAGCGTCGCGAGAACCCGGTGCACCAGTACGCCGACATGAGCGTGCCCACGGCGTGGCCCCAGTGGCGCAGCCACATCCACGGCTGAGTCACCCCGCCCGCCGGCTCCCGTTGAGGAGATGACTGTGATCGCGGTCCCTCGCGACCGGAGCGTGTACAGCCTCTCGGGCGAGGACCTCCCGGCCGCCGTCGTGCGCCCCGGCGAGAGCTTCGTGCTCGAGACGTGCGATTGCTTCGGCGACCAGGTCCAGTCGAGCGAAGCAGACATCGGCGGGGTCGACTGGACGCGGATCAACCCCGCGACCGGACCGGTGTTCGTGGAGGGCGCGGAGCCCGGCGACGTGCTGGAGGTGGCCGTCGAGAAGGTGGAGGTGGCGCGGCGCGGCGTCATGGCGGTGAGCGGCGACTTCGGCGTCCTGCGCGACCACTTCGAGGGCATCGCCTTCGAGATGGTGACGCTGGACGATGGACACGCCCTCGTGGCCGGAGCCCGCGTCCCGGTACGCCCCATGATCGGCGTGATCGGCGTGGCGCCTGCCGGCGAGGCCGTGCCGTGCGGTTCGCCCGGTCCGCACGGAGGCAACATGGACACCCGTCTGATCGGCGAGGGGGCCACGCTGTTCCTGCCGGTGTCTGTGCCCGGTGCGCTGCTCGCCGCGGGCGACCTGCACGCGGCCATGGGCGACGGCGAGATCTGCGGCACGGGCGTCGAGGTGGCCGGCAGCATCCGGCTGCGTGCCGCCGTGCGGCGCGACCTGCGGCTCGCGAACCCGGTCGTCAGGACCGACGAAGTGATCGCGACGATCGCCTCCGCGGTAGCGCTCGACGACGCTGCCGACACGGCCACTCGCGACATGGCCGACCTCCTCATGGGCCGCCTCGGCATGTCTGCGGCGGCGGCGGCGATGCTCATGAGCGCTGCGGGGCAGCTGCAGGTGTCCCAGGTGGTCGACCCGCTCAAGACCGCGAGGTTCGCGATGTCGCGCGGACTGCTCGCGCCTCTTGGCGGCGAGCTCGTCTGAACCCTGTCGTCCGGGAGGTGCGGAGCTCGATGAAGGTGGCGAGCGAAGGATACGGAGCCCAGAGCATGACGGCGCCGCTCCGCCGGGTGCTGATGCGGCGACCCGGCGACGAGATGGCCACCGCCGATCCGGCGGGCTGGCACTACACGTCGGCCATCGACATCGACGAGGCGCGTGCCGCGCACGACGCCTTCGCCGACCTGCTCCTCGCCTGGGGCGTCGAGGTCCTGTACCACGAGGAGCCACTGCCGGGGCTGGCGGACAGCGTGTTCGTCTTCGACCCCGTGCTGGTCACCGACCGCGGCACCCTGGTGCTCAGCATGGGCAAGGAGAAGCGCCGCGGCGAGGAGGAGCCTCTGGCTCGCACGCTCCAGGCCTGTGGCGTGCCGCTCTTCGCGCGTCTCGACGGTGACGCGCGTGCGGAGGGAGGCGACACGATGTGGCTCGACCACGACACCTTGGCCGTGGGCCGGGGCTTCCGCACCAACGGGGAGGGCGTGCGGCAGCTCCGCGGCCTTCTCGCGCCTCTGGGCGTTGCGGTCGTCGACTACGATCTGCCGTTCTTCACGGGCCCCGAGGCGTGTCTGCACCTCCTCAGCGTGGTCAGCCCTGTGGATGTGGACCTGGCGGTTGCCTACCCGCCGCTCATGCCGGCCGCGTTCTGGACCGAGCTCCGGCGGCGCGGGGTGCGTCTGCTGGAGGTCCCGGAAGAAGAGTTCCTCCACACTCAGGCCACCAACGTGCTGTGCGTGGCCCCCCGCCGCTGCATCATGCTCGAGGGCAGCCCGGTCACGCGGAGGCTCCTCGAGGAGGCGGACTGCGAGGTGGTCACGTTTCCCGGCGAGCCCCTGTCGTTCAAGGCCGAAGGCGGCCCGACCTGCCTCACGCGTCCGGTCTGGCGCGGCGGCGGGTGAGTCGACGCCGCACTGTCGGCAGGGGCGGTGAGGTGAGAGCGCGAATGCCGGTCCTAGCGTGAGGCCTTCGGCACACGGCGCCGGCGGGGAGGCGCGCGCCGCTCTGGACGGGACCGAGCGCCGCGCCCTCGACGCGCTCGATCTCGGCGCGATGACGGGGCTGCTGTGCGAGCTGGTCGCGATCCCCAGCCTCGACGGCGACGAGAGCGACGCGCAGCGCGCGGTGGCTGCGTGGTTGCGCGCCGCCGGACTGTCCGTGGACGAGTGGGAGGCCGACCTCGCGGCTCTCGCCGCGCACCCCGAGTGGTGTCATGAGGTCGAGCGCGACGAAGCGATCGGCGTCGTGGGCTGGACCGGAGGCGCCGGCGGGGGCCGGGACCTCATGCTGAACGGCCACATCGACGTGGTGCCGCCGGGCGATCTCGCGGCGTGGACGGCGCCGCCGTTCGCGCCCCAGGTCCGCGACGGGCGCGTGTACGGTCGCGGCGCCGTGGACATGAAGGGCGGCCTGTGCTGCGCGCTGGCCGCGGCCCGCGCCATCCACGACGCCGGCGTGCGGCTGCGCGGCCGTTTGAGTGTCGCCAGCGTCGTCGGCGAGGAAGACGGCGGCACGGGCACCCTGGCGACGCTCCTGCGCGGGCACACCGCCCACGGCGCCGTGATCACCGAGCCCACGCGCCTGCGGCTGGTCACGGCGCAGGCGGGTTCGCTGATGTTCCGCCTCACCGTGTCCGGTCTCTCCGCGCACGCCTGCGTGCGCGAGGAGGGCGTGAGTGCCGTGGAGAAGTCGGTGCCGCTGCTCGCGGCGCTGCGCCGCCTCGAGGCCGAACGCTGCGACGCGGACGTGGGCCCCTACGGCTCCGCCGCGGACGCGTCGCCGGTCGCAGCGGTCTCGCCGGACCGCGCCTGCGTGGCCGGCGACCCCCACTCGCCCCTCTTCGCCAAGTACCGTCTGCCGTGGCCGATCGAGGTCGGCACGGTGAGAGCCGGCGACTGGGCCTCGAGCGTGCCGGACACGCTCGTCGCCGAGGGCCGGTACGGCGTCGCGGTGGGCGAGGATCCGGCTGAGGCTCGTCGCGCGCTGGAAGACGCCGTGGCGCGCGCCTCCGCCGCGGACCCATGGCTCGCTGCGCACCCGCCCCGTGTGGAGTGGTGGGGCGGGCGGTTCGACCCGGCGGCGACGTCGGCCGACGACCCCGTCGCGGCCGCCGTCTCGGAGGCTGCCGCCTCGGTGTTCGGTGAAGCGCCTTGTGTCGAGGGCGTCACCTACGGCGCAGACATGCGGCTGCTCGTCAACGTCGGCCGCATCCCGACCGTGATGTTCGGCCCCGGCGACGTCCGCGTGGCCCACATGCCCGACGAGCACGTGCCGCTGGCAGACCTCGAGGCTGCCGCCAGGACCCTGGTCGTGGCCGCGCTCCGCTTCTGCGGCGTCGAGGGCTAGGCCGCTCGCCCTGCCGGCCGGGGGCGGCGACGCGGGAGCCCTCGCCCCGCTCGGGCGTCCCTCGGCACGGCGTGAGGAAGGGCCGGGTCGGCTGCGTCGCCGCGCCGCCGAGGACCGCGGCGGGTAAGACGAGGGCCCGGGCGGCTTCGCCGCCCGGGCCCTCTCGCCCCGCCAGGCTCGCGCCGGCTCTCGGCCGGCGCCCTCTCAGTTGACCGTGACGATGTCCTTGCGCGTGACCGGCAGCCCGCGCACGCCGAGTTCGGCGACGAACGCGTCGCGCACGCTCCGCGGCAGCTCCTCGGGACAGATCATACCGGTCTGCGCGATCTTGCCGCCGACGATGAACTCGGCGTAGATGCTGGCCGGCGTGCTGGTGCCGTAGCTCACGCACGTGGCGCCGGGGATGCGCTCGTTCACCCACTTGATGTCGGGCGGGAAGACGTCGTACCCGATGCTCGCCGGTTTGCCGTCCTTCTCGCCGATGCAGTCCACGGTGACCACGCCGTAGTCGGTGATCTCGCCGGCGAGGGCGAGCTTCGCGAGCTCGTCGGCCGGCGGGTTCGGCGGCAGGGTGGCGACGAAGACGTCGATGGGCCGCACCTGGGTGCCGTCCTTGAGCTTGACCGGGTACTTGCTGGTCATGCCCGAGCCCACGAGGGCGAGGTCGGCGTCGAGGGCCGCGCCGTCGGGGTCTCCGCCCATCTTGAAGTCCACGTAGCGCAGGCCCTTCTCGCCGAGCACCCTGGGGAGCAGGCGCGGGAGGGTGCTGACTTCTTCGTGGTCGTGGCAGATGACGGTGCCCAGGCCGAACGGCGCCGGGAACTCGTACTTCTCGCGGCGCCCGAAGATCTCCACGCGCTTGAACTCGCCGTCCTCGTAGAGCAGCGGCGGCTGGGCGCAGTCGGTGTAGTAGGTCTCCTGCGACCAGACCTGCAGCGGCACCGGCGAGTCGAACAGGGCGTAGTCCTTGATGCGGATCTCGAAGCACTTGTCGAGGTCCTCGTAGCCGTTCGCCGCGAACGTGTTGGTGACGCCGGGGTCCATGCCGGTGCTCAGGAGGGCGAGCTGCCCCTGCTTCGCGAACTCGGGGGCCAGGGTCATCTGGTCGAGGTACGCCTCGTCGATGGTCTGCGAGCGCGTCTGGCCCTGGGCCATGTCCATGTAGGCGGCCCCGCACTGCAGGCAGGCCGTCATGATCGCCTTGTTGAACTCGGGGATGACGGCGTTGACGACGAGCTTGGCGCCTTCCCCGGCGCGCGCGACGGCGCCGCTGTCGGCGGCGTTCAGGAACGTCGCGGTGGCTTTGCCGTTGCCGACCTGGGCGGCGACGAAGGCGGCGCGCCGCTCGTCGTAGTCGCCGACCACGATCTCGGTGACGGC
>CAIXSE010000921.1 GCA_903921965.1 uncultured Thermoleophilia bacterium
CCGCCGTGCATTCGCCCCAGCCCGCCGTGCGAGCCGTCGACGAGGTCGATGACGTCGGCGAAGCTGATGCCGGCGGGGTCGGTGGCGAGCCTGTACCCGCCGCCCTTGCCGCGCTGGCTGACGACCAGCCCGCCCTGTCGCAGGTCGTGCATGACCTGCTCGAGGAACTTCGCGGGGATACCGCCGAACTCGCTGATCTCGCGGGCGGAGACCGGGCCGTTACCGTTGGCCAGCGCCAGCCGGACCAGCGCCTTCACGGCGTACTCGCTCTTGGTGGACAGGTGCGTCACAGGCCCGGGCCTCCGTCGGACTAAATCCTAGTTATCACTAGGATTAGGGACTTTATAGCCCGGGGAGGCGGGAGTCAACCGTCCGCTGCTAGCATTGCGTCGTGGAGACGGCGGCGGACATCCTGCGGCGCGAGCTGCCCGGCCTCGAAGAGGCCGTCCCTCTCGCGCCGCTCTGCGCCTACGGCGTCGGCGGCCCTGCGGAGTTCCTGTACCGGGCCGCCGGGACGACTGCGCTCGCGCACGCGGTGAAGACGGGCCGTTCGCTCGGCCTTCCCGTCACCGTCCTCGGGCGCGCCACCAACGTCCTCGTGGCCGACGCCGGCCTGCCCGGCCTCACCGTGCTGGCGCGCAACGAGGCGTACACCGTGGACGGCGACGTCGTGATGTCCGAGGCCGGCGTGGAGCTGCCGGCGCTGGTGACCGACCTCGCCACGCGAGGCCTGGCCGGGCTGGAGTTCGCCGGCAACATCCCCGGCTCCGTCGGCGGCGCCGTGGTCGGCAACGCCGGCGCCTACGGCCGCTCCGTGAGCGACGTGCTCCTCGGCGTCCACCTGCTGGACGGCGTCACCGAGCACGTGAAGGAGCCCGGGGAGCTCGAGTTCGGCTACCGCACCAGCCTCTTCAAGCGGTTCCCCGAGCTCACCGTGCTGTCGGCGACGTTCCGCGTCGAGCCCGGCGCCGCGAACGACCTCCTCGCCGGGATCGCCCGCGACGCGGAGCTCCGGCGCAGCAAGCACCCGCTCGAGTACGCCTCCTGCGGTAGCTACTTCAAGAACCCGTCCCGCGACCTGCCGGCGGCCCGCCTCATAGAGGACGCCGGCCTCAAGGGCCTGGCGCACGGCGGCGCGCGCGTCAGCGAGAAGCACGCCAACTTCCTCGTCGCCCTGCCGGGCGCCACGGCCGCCGACATCGTCGCGCTGGCCGGCGAAGTCAGGCGCCGGGTGCGCGAGCACAGCGGTCACGACCTCGCCGAAGAGGTCCGCCGCCTCGGCTTCGCCTGACCGCGCCGCGGCCGCACCGGCCCTGCCTGCCACGGCGCCGCGGCGCTCCCGCGCCGCGCTATACTTGCCGATACCGGCGCGCCGAACGCTGCCGGAAGCATCGGCGTCCCTCACACCGGAGGAAGACCCATCGAAGAGCTGCCGCAGGGGCTGGTCGACCGGCTGCGGAGGAACCAGCCGGAAGCGCGCGCAGAGTTCTTCCGCCGGTACGCCCCCCAGGTGCGCCGCATCCTCTTCCTTCAGGGGTTCTGTGAGGAGGTAGACGACGCCGTGCAAGAGGTGTTCATCAAGGTGTATCGCGCGAAACTCCCAGCCGAGGAGACGTTCCTCGCCTGGTTCTACCGCATCATCCTGAACACCGGTCGCGACGCGGGCAGGCGGCGCAAGACCCGCCTCGGCCTCATGGACAAGCTGCAGCGCGTCTCGTCCGATTTCTCCGTCGACCCGCCGTCGGATCCCGCCGATCCGGCGCTGCGCGAGGCGCTCGCGGCGCTGTCGCCGGAGCTGCGCGAGTGCGTGGCGCTCCGTTTCTTCGCCGACCTGCCCCTGGACGAGATCGCCGCCGTCCAGGGCATCCCCGTGGGCACCGTCAAGTCGCGCCTCCACGGCGCCATGCGCCAGCTCAAGCGGTCGCTGACGGCCAATGCCGCGTACACGCCCGACGGCGAGCCCGTCGTGCCCGTGAGCGAGACGGTGGTCGATGGCTGACGAGAGCTGGAACGGCGTGCGCCCCGGCGACGGCATGGACGACGACCGCCTGCTCGCGTTCGTCCTCGGCCTCGAGGACGACCCGGAGCTCGGCGCCGCCGCCGCCCGCGACCCCGAGCTCGGCGAGCGTCTCGAGTCGGTGCGCGCCGACGTCGACCGCATCGCGGCCGGCGTGAACGCCGTGGTGCCCACCCCCGGCGCGGCGTACACCGACCTCGCCGATCCGCGCTGGGCCGGACTGCAAGAGTACTTCGCACCGGGCCGGGAGCACAGGGCCACCGCGGGCGGCGGCTCGCGGCGCTGGCTGCGCGTGCTCGCCCCGGTCGCGGTCGTGGCGGTGGCGCTCGCTGTGGGCGTCTCCGTCATCGAGCGCCAGAACAGCCAGGACCAGACGACCGTCGCCGAGCGCAGCGGCAAGGCCGCGGACTCGGCGTCCTCGTCCGGCGGGTCCGCCGCGGGCGGCACTTCGGCGGCGGCGCCCGAGAGTACGGCCGCGGGCACATCCACCGGCGGGAGCTCCGGCGGAGGCGCCCTCGCCGGCGGCACCCCGGCCGTGGCGACGGCCCTGCCCGGCAACGAGCCCGGCACTCCCGAGTCGCCCGGTCCCGTGATCGCGGCCGGAGGGGTGCCTGTCCCCGCCGTCCAGGTGAACAGGCTGACTGCCCTCCACGAGCAGATGGGCGACTTCGGGGCGGTGGTGCTGGCGGTCGCCCAACAGGCGGCGGGCGGCTTCCAGGACTTCGTGGTGATGCGCGTGTTCCGCGGCGACGTCCCGTCCCTTCTGCGCCTCAAGCTCGCCGGCCGGCTGGCCGACCCGGGCCGCCTGCACCTGGTGATGCTGAGCCCGGTCGCCGACACGGGGGCCTCGCCGCTGTCCGCCCCCTCCGCGTCGCCCGACACCGGGTGGACCGAGGAGACCACGCCCACGGCCCTCGTCATGGCCGCCGAGGCCGACATGTTCACCTCGTCGGTCCCGGTCGTGTACACCTACGACGGCGGCATGGCCGTCGCCCGCGCGCTGCCCGAGGGCACTGACCCCAACGCCGTCACGCTTCCGTGAGCGGCGCCCCGACGCGCGGCTGGCGCGAGCGCTACTTCGGCGACTCCAAGCCCGCGTTCCTCACCCTGATCGACCCCCGCGGGCTGCGGGTGCTCGACCTCGGCTGCGGCGGCGGTCACAACGGCGCGCTGCTGAAGCGGGCGGGGGCACGCGAGGTCGTCGGTGTGGAACGCGACCCGGGGGCCGCCGCCGAGGCGCGCCGGCGCCTCGACCGCGTCGTCGAGGCCGACCTCGCGACGTTCCGGCCGGAGCAGCTCGGCGACGCCCCGTTCGACGCGATCCTCGCCAGCGACGTGCTCGAGCACCTCGCCGACGCGGAGCTGGTCCTCGAGCGCGCCGTCCGCTGCCTCCGCCCGGGCGGCGTCGTCGTCCTCTCCCTCCCCAACGTCGCCAACGTGGGGACGTTCGCCAGCCTGCTCCTGAAGCACTGGCCGCGCCGCAGCTCGGGGGTCTTCGACCGGACGCACGTGCGCTGGTTCGGCAAGCGCGACATGGTCAGGCTGCTGCAGGGCGCGGGGCTGCGCGTCCTGCGGGTCGAGCCGTACTTCACGCGGTACGCCGCCGTCCGCCTCGCCTGCCTCGTCCTCTCGCTGTACGTGTTCCGCGACTACTGGGCGCGGCAGTTCCTCCTGCTGGCCGAGAAGCCGCGCTGAGGCCGCGCGGCCGGCGGGCTCCCGCCGCGCGGTCCCTCCGTGACGAGACGACCGGCCGGGCATACACTGGCCCCGTCGAAAAGAGGGACCCCATGACCGGCCTGCTCGACGGCAAGAACTTCCTCGTCACCGGCGCCGCCAACTCGCGCTCGATCGCCTGGGCGGTCGCCCTGGCGGTCAAGCGGCACGGCGGCGCCGTCGCTCTCTCGTACCAGGCGGAGCGTCTGCGGCGGCGCGTCGAAGGATTGGCCGAGGAACTCGGCGGAGCACCCATGATCGAACTCGACGTGGGCAGCGACGGGGCCGTGCGCAGGGCGATGGCCGAGCTGGAGTCGGCCATGCCCGTGCTCGACGGGCTGGTGCACAGCATAGCCTGGGCGCCGGCCCACGACCTGCAGGGCAGCTTCGTGGAGACCACGCGCGACGGCTTCGCGCAGGCGAACGACATCAGCTCGTACTCGCTCATCGCACTCGCGCGCGAGGCGCGCCGCCTCATGACGAGGGGCGGCGCCGTGGTCACCATGACGTACGCCGGTTCCTGGCGCGTCGTGCCCAACTACAACGTGATGGGCCCGGCGAAGGCGTCGCTCGAGAGCGCGGTGCGCTACCTCGCGGCCGACCTGGGCCCGCAGGGCATCCGCGTGAACGCGGTGTCGGCGGGCCCCATCGCCACCGTGGCCGCCCGCACCATCAAGGACTTCAGCGGCATGCTCGACCTGCTCGAGAGCCACACGCCGCTGCGCCGCAACGTCACCAGCGAGGAGGTGGCCGACGCCACCGTCTTCCTGCTGAGCGACCTCTCGCGCGCCATCACCGGTGAGGTCGTGCACGTGGACGCCGGCGCGCACGCGGCGATGTGACGGCCCGCCGGGAGGCCGCCGGCCGCGGGCGGGGCTACGACCCGGCGGCCGGCACCACGCCGAGACCCGGCGCTTCAGACGCGCCCAGGACGTCGCCGGCGACCTCGACCCCGGTGAACGGGTCGGCGGCGAGCAGCAGCGCGCCGTCGAGATCCACGTGGGCGGCCAGGCCGGCGAGCTGCAGGGCGGCGGCCACGCCGAGGCTCGACTCGACCATGCAGCCGAGGAGCACGGGCAGCCCGCGGCCGGCGCAGGCGGAGAGCAGCGCGAACGCCGGCGCGATGCCGCCGGCCTTGGCGAGCTTCACGACCACGCCGTCGTACACGTGCGCCACCGCGTCCAGCCCCGGCAGACCCAGCAGCGCCTCGTCGGCGTACAGGGGGACGGCGGCCCGCTCGCGCAGCCACGCGACGCCGGCGAGGTCTGCGGCCGGCAGCGGCTGTTCGACCAGCTCGGCGCCCAGGGCGGCGAGCCTCTCGAGCGCGGCGGCGGCGCGCTCCCTGTCCCAGCCCTCGTTGGCGTCGTAGCGGAAGGTGACGCCGGGCAGTTCGCGCGCCACGGCCTCGGCCACCTCGAGGTCGCCGTCGAACCCGAGCTTGACCTTGAGCGTGCCGAACCCGGCGGCCGCGGCCGCGCGCGCCCCGGCGAGCATCTCCGCGGGCTCGCCGGCGGCGACGGTGAACGAGGTGCGGACCACGGGGCGCTCCAGGCCGAGCATGCGCCACACCGGTTCGCCGGCCTGCTTGCCGGCCAGGTCCCAGGCGGCGGCGCTGAGGCCGGCGCGGAGGGCCGGCCACTCCTCGCCGCCGGGGCCGGCCAGCCGGTCGCAGACGGCCTCCACGGCCGCCGGGCCGCCGGCGTCGGCGACCTCGGGGGCGAGGTCCGCGAGCAGCCGCTCTCCCTCGTCGCGGCTCTCGCCGAACCGCGGGTTGGGCGCGGCTTCTCCGCGCCCCACGAGCCCGCCCTCGTGCAGTTCGACGACGTAGTTGCCGAACGTCGTCCGCGTCCAGCGCGAGAGGCCGAAGGGCCGGGCGGTCTCGAGGTCCACGGCGGTGGTCGTCAGGTGCGCCACGATCTTCCTCCTGTGCGATGCCCCGCGATTCTACCGGCGGCGGGGGAGAGACTGTCGCGCCGGGACGAGCCCCCGCAGTAGACTTCAGGGCCATGGAGGGAACGGACGGGACACCGCGGGCGACTCACGTCCACCACCCCCGGCTCCTGGTCCTCGTCGCCGTGCTGCTCGTCGCCGCCGTCGTGACGGGCATCGTCCTGCTGACGCGGGACCGGGCGCCGGAGCCCGCCGGGCAGGCCGGCGCCACGCCGGCGGGCACCGCGCCGGTCAGGGGCGGGACCCTCATCGTGACGTTCGAGATCGAGCCGGTGACGCTGGACCCGGCCATCGCCTGGGAGACCGAGGCGTGGAGCATCGAACGGCTCACCTACCAGACCTTCCTGACGTACGCGCGCGCGCCTGGCTCGGCCGGCACCACCCTCATCCCGGACCTCGCGACGGAGGTCCCGACGGTGGCGAACGGCGGCATCTCGCCCGACGGCCTCGTGTACACGTTCCACCTGAAGAAGGGCACGGCGTTCGCGCCGCCGGTGAGCAGGCCGGTGACGGCGGCGGACTTCAAGTACAGCTTCGAGCGCATGCTCCGGGAGCCGCTGGCCCCGGCGACCGCGTTCTACGAGAACGTCAAGGGCGCCCGCGCCTACCTGGCGGGCGCCGCCGACGGCGTCGAGGGCTTCGCGGCCGTCGACGACCGCACCGTGCGCATCACGCTCGACGCACCCGACGCCGCCTTCCTGACGAAGCTGTCGATGCCGTTCACCTCGGTGCTCGCCAAGGAGTGGGTGGACAGAGTGGGCGACCAGCTTGGGCGCAAGCCGCTCGGCACCGGTCCCTACATCGTCGACGGCTGGACGCCGGGGACGAGCATCACGGCCGTGCGCAACCCGGCGTGGACCGGTGAGGGCCGCCAGTGGCTGGACGGCATGGAGTTCGACATCGTCACTCCCGGGAGCGCCCTCACCCGTCTCGAGCACGGCGACGCGGACGTGCTCGGCGACCCTGTGCCGCCGTCAGACTACCAGCGCATGAAGCAGGACCCCGCGTGGGGACGGCTCATGGCCGACGCGCCGCAGATCGCCTGGTACTACCTGTTCATGAACGTCCGCGAAGGACCGTTCCAGGACGTCCGCGTGCGGCGCGCGGTCAACTACGCGATCGACCGGCAGAGGATCCAGGAGCTGGCGGGCGGGCAGGGCGTGGCCCTCGACCAGCTCTACCCCGAGTACCTGCCGGGGCACGAGACGACGGCCCAGTACTACAGCTACTATCCCGAGCGCGCGCAGTCCCTGCTCGCCTCGGCCGGGTACTCCGGCGGGTTCAAGACCGTGCTCGTGACCCACGACGTGGAGCCGTTCCCGCAGATCGCGGAGGCCGTCCAGAGGGACCTGAAGGCGGTCGGCATCGAGGCGGACATCCAAGAGATGGACAGGGCGTCGTACTGGAACGCGGTGGGCCTGACCGAGTCTCACATCGCCATCGGCGTGAGCGACTGGTACATGGACTACCCGGACCCCGCCGACTGGATCGGGCCGCTGTTCACCGACCCCCACGACGGCAGCGCGAACTCGAGCTTCTACAGCGACCCGCGGGTGGACGCGCTGTACGCGGAGTCGGCGCGCGAGCTCGACCCGCAGAAGCGCATCGCGCTGTTCCGGGAGATGCAGGATGCCGTCATGCACGGCGCCCCGGTCGTGCCGCTCTACCAGCCGGTGTGGAACGCCATGCACGGGGCCACGACCGGGGGGTTCTACGTGCACCCGGTCTGGACGTTCGACTTCGCGAGCTACTGGAAGACGGACGGGACGTGAGGACGGCCGGGGGCGGGCCCGCAGGGCCCCGCCGCCCCCGCCCTCAGCCGGCCTTCGACGCGCCGGGAAGACCGCGCTCGACCAGCTCCGGGAGCGAGCGCTGCAGCATGAACTCGAGCACCGCGTAGGCGCGGCGCGAGTCGAAGCCGTCGTCGATGGCCTCCTGGACGGCGAGCCCGTCGACGACCGCCGTCATGAGCTCGGCGACGCCCATGAGGGCCTCGCGCCCGGCCGGCGCCTGCTCGCCGCTCTCGCCTCCTCCGCGCAGCCAGTCGCACTTGATCTGCCGGTACCAGTCGTAGACGTGCGCCATGCGCCCGCGCAGTCCTGTGTTGCGGAGCGCGTACGGCAGGATGTCGAAGAACACGCGGAACGACCGTGACGAGCTGATGGTGCGGAGCGCGCCGACGAAGGCCGGCAGGCGCGCGTCGCCCATGGCCGCGTTCATCGCCGCCGCCGCGTCGGCCTGGTCGTCGCGGAACACGGAGTCGATCAGCGCGCGGACGAGGCCGTCCTTGTTGCCGAAGTAGTACTGCACCATGGCCGAGTTCTCGCCCGACTCCTGGGCGATGGCCCGCAGCGTGAGGCCGCCGAAG
>CAIXSE010000922.1 GCA_903921965.1 uncultured Thermoleophilia bacterium
GCACCTCGAGGCTGGGCATCGACACGTTGCCGCTGGTCCACGCGATGGCCTCGTGCAACTCCAGGTCGTCGGCGTGGCGCTTCGCCTCTTCGACGGTGTCGAACTCGAGCACGACGCGGACGTTGTCGGGATCGCCGACGACCCTGTGGACGCGCGCACCCCTGGAGCCGGGGAGCCGGCGGCGCTCCTGGTCGTCGGGGAAGACTTCCGCGAACGTCCCGTGATCGCCGACGACGTGGTTGACGATGAGCGGCGCCACGATGCCTCTTCCGTCGCTCCGCGCCCTGCCCGCATCATGCGGCACGCGTGTCCGCGCGGGCGCCCGCGACCCGAGGTGCGGGACACGGCCGGCGGCGCCGCGCCCGGGGCATAGGCTAGACTGCGGGACCGTGGGCCAGACGGGAGACATCGACACCTGCGGCATCCGCGTCGCCGCCCTGCTCGCCGGCGGCGAGGCGCGCCGCATGGGCCACGACAAGCGCAGCCTCAGCCTGGGCGGGGAGACGCTGCTGCAGCGCAACCTGCGGTTCCTGCTCGGCATCTTCCCCGTCGTGGCGCTGTCGGTCCGCGACGCGGCCCAGGCGCCGGCGGACCTCCCGGCGGGCGTCGAGGTCGTGCCCGACGTCGTCACCGGCTCGCCCCTGGCCGGCATCGCCTCCGTGCTCGAGCGGTACGGCGAGCCGTTCTTCGCACTGGCCACCGACGTGGTGTTCCCGCAGGCGGACGCGGTGGCGCGCGTACTGCGCGAGTCCGCTGGGGTCGACGTCGCGACGCCGGTGGTCGGCGACCACTGGGAGCCGCTGCACGCGGTGTACGGCCCCGGATGCCTGCCGCACATCGAGGCACTGCTCGCGGCAGGAGCGCACAGCATCCTCGACCTGTTCCCGCTGGTGCGGGTGCGCCGGATCCCGTTCGCCGACCCGGCGCCGTTCTTCAACGTCAACACGCCGGGCGAGTGGGCCCACGCGCGGCGCCTCGCCGGCGAGGCGCCGGACCGGGCCGCCGCACCCGGCGAGGGCACCTCCGGGCCGCTCGTGCTCGGCGTCGTCGGACGCTCCGGCAGCGGCAAGACGACGCTCATCGAGCGGCTCATCCCCGAGTTCACGCGGCGCGGCCTCAGCGTGGCCGCGGTCAAGCGCGTGGCGCGCTTCGACATCGACACGCCCGGCAAGGGCTCGTGGCGCCACAGCCACGCCGGCGCGCAGGCCTACGCCGTGGGCTCGGCCTCGCAGTTCGCCTTCGTCAGCGACCTGCCCGGCGAGCCCAGCCTGCAGACGATCGTCGACCGCTTCTTCGGCGGCTACGACGTCGTCGTCTGCGAAGGCTACCGCCACGAGACGCCGTGGGTCGTCGAGGTCTTCACGCCCGGCGAGGGCCGCGAGGCGCCACTGCTCGACGCCCGCGTCACGCTCGCGCTCGTGACCGACGAGGACCTGCCTCACCCCCACCGCTTCGCACGCGACGACGCGCCGGCGCTGGCCGCGTACATCGGCCGGCGCTTCGCCCTTCGCGGCTTCGGCGGCTGACAGCCCGCGCCGGGGCGCCCGGGCGGCGCGCCGGCGGCTGGCGCACCCTCCGGGCCCCGTGCTACCCTCTTGCCCGTCCGACTCCAAGCCCGTCGTCCTACGGCAGCGCCACTGCTACGGATGCCGGGCCGTACCACGGAAAGACCGTGGGGCGGCGAGCGCTCGCCGTCGTGGGCCGGGGTGGAAACACCCCGACCTCCCCGTGCTTGGAAAGGAGCAAGGGACATGGCTCGACGCTCGACCCCGCCGGGTCGGGCCGCCGGAGCCGGGCCGCCGCGGGCGGCCGGACCGGCGGTCACCGCAGCCTCCGCACGGCGGCTCGTACGCGCTCTCTCGCTGGCGGCACTCCTCGCCGTGCTCGCCGCCGGCCTGCTGGCCACCGCCTGCGGCGGCTCGTCCGCCGGCGACGCCGCGACGCTGCACGTCCTCGGGGCCTCGTCGCTGAGCGAGGCCTTCACCGAGATCGGCGCCGCCTTCGAGCAAGCGCACCCCGGTGTCGAGGTCGTCTTCGACTTCGCCGGGAGCCAGGACCTCGTCGCGCAGGTCGGCCAGGGCGCGCCCGCCGACGTGATCGCCACGGCCGACGCGGCCAGCATGGACAAGCTGGCAGGGCAGACGGCCGCCTCTCAGGTCTTCGCCACGAACGGGCTGGCGATCGCCGTGGCCCCGGGCAACCCCCCCGGTGTCACCGGCCTCGCCTCCCTCGCCGACCCCGGACTCAAGGTCGTCCTCGCCGCGCCCGAGGTCCCCGCCGGCACGTACACGCAGGAGGTCCTCACGCGTGCGGGCGTGTCTGTGAAGCCGGTGTCGCTCGAGGCGAGCGTGAAGGGGGTGGTCGCGAAGGTGGCCCTCGGCGAGGCCGACGCCGGCATCGTGTACGCGAGCGACGTGACGGCCGCCGGCGGCGACATCGACGGCGTGACCATCCCGACCGGGCAGAACGTCACGGCCACGTACCCGATCGCGCGCCTGAAGGAGGCCGACTCGACGTTCATGGCCGACCAGTTCGTCGAGTACGTGCTGTCGGATGCGGGGCAGCAGACGCTGCGCGACTTCGGCTTCGGAGCGGCGCCGTGACGGGCGCCGGCCGCCACTCACCGTGAACGATCCCGACGACGTCCTCGCGGCCGGCGGCACCAGGCCGGGCGCGGCGCCGAACCTGGCCGTCGTGGCCGGCGACGCCCTGGCGCCGGCCGACGCCCTGGCGCCGGGGACGCGAGGCCGGCGGCGCGGCGTGGACGCGCCGGTCCGCCGTGGGGGCGGCGCCCCCTTCGGCTTCGTCCCGCTCGCCGTGCTCGCCGTCGTCTTCCTCGCGCTACCGCTGGCGGCCCTCGTCATCCGCGCCCCGTGGACCCACCTGCTCTCAGACCTCGCCGCCCCGGGCGTGCTCACCGCGTTGCGGCTGTCGCTCGTGTGCTCCCTCGGGGCGCTCGCCGTCTCGCTGGTCCTCGGCGTCCCGCTGGCCTGGCTGCTCGCGCGCACGCGGTTCCGCGGCCGCAACCTCGTGCGCGCGGTCGTGCTGCTGCCCATGGTTCTCCCGCCGGTCGTCGGCGGGGTCGCGCTGCTGCTCGCGTTCGGGCGCAAGGGCGTGGCCGGGCAGGTGTTCGACCAGGCCTTCGGCCTCACGCTGCCGTTCACCACCCTGGGCGCGATCGTGGCCGAGGCGTTCGTCGCCATGCCCTTCGTGATCATCACCGTCGAGGCCGGCATCCGCGCCATGGACCGCCGCTACGAGGACGCGGCGGCCACGCTGGGCGCCGGCCGCTGGACGGTCTTCCGGCGCGTGACCCTTCCGCTCATCGCGCCGGCCCTCGGCGCCGGCGCAGCCCTCGGCTGGGCGCGCGCGCTGGGCGAGTTCGGCGCCACCATCACCTTCGCCGGCAACCTGCCGGGGAGCACACAGACCATGCCCCTCGCCGTCTACCTCGCGCTGCAGAACGACCCCGACTCGGCCATCGCCCTGAGCCTCGTCATGCTGGCGATCTGCCTCACGGTGCTCGTGGCGCTGCGCGGCCGCTGGTTCCCCAGCCGGTGAGACGGGAATGCGGACACCGGAGCGCGGGGGCACGCGTGTGAGCCTCGAGGCGGCCGTCGCGCTGCGCAAAGGCGAACTCGAGCTCGACGTGAGCCTGTCGGTGGAGGGCGGGACCGTGGCCGCCTTGCTGGGCCCCAACGCGGCCGGCAAGACGACGCTGCTGCGGGCGCTCGCCGGCCTGATCCCGCTGGAGGCCGGCCGGGTCGTCCTGGACGGAAGCGTGCTCGACGACCCGGCCGCCGGCGTCCACGTGCCGACCGAGCGCCGCCCGATCGGCGTCGTGTTCCAGGACTACCTGCTCTTCCCGCACCTCACGGTGCTCGAGAATGTGGCGTTCGGCCTGCGGTCGCGGGGCGCGGGCCGCTCCGCCGCGCGCGCCGCCGCGCAGGACTGGCTGGAGCGCGTCGGCCTGGAGAAGTGCGCGTCCGCCAGGCCGCGGGCCCTCTCGGGCGGCCAGGCGCAGCGCGCCGCCCTGGCGCGGGCCCTGGCCACCGATCCGCGGCTCCTGCTGCTCGACGAGCCGCTGGCCGCGATGGACGCCGGCGCCCGCGCCGACCTGCGCCGGGCGCTCTCGCGCCACCTCGCGGCCTACGAGGGCACCTGCCTCGTCATCACGCACGACCCGATCGAGGCGATGACGCTCGCCGACCGGCTGGTCGTGCTGGAGGGCGGGCGCGTCGTGCAGACCGGCACGCCGGAGGAGCTCTCGTCCCACCCGCGTTCCCGCTACGCGGCCGAGCTCCTCGGGCTGAACCTGTACCGCGGCCGCGCCGACGACCGCGCGGTGGTGCTCCCCTCCGGCCACCGCCTCGTCGCCGCCGACCCGCTCCCGCTCAGCGGCGACGTGTTCGCCGTGATCCCGCCGCGCGCCGTGGCCCTGCACCGCACGCTGCCCGAGGGCTCGCCGCGCAACGTCTGGAAGGGTGTCGTCGAAGACCTCGACGTGGTCGGCAACCACGTGCGCGCGCACGTGAGCGGCGAACTGCCCGTCATCGCCGAGGTCACCCACGGCGCGGTGGCCTCCATGCACCTCGACGACGGCGGCCCCGTGTTCGTCTCAGTCAAGGCGGTCGAGGTCGAGGTCTACGAGGCGTGAGAGCGGGGGCGCCCCGCGCGCGCCGCCGAGAGACGCCGGCCCGGCGTCCACGCGCGCGCCTCCGCGCCACCCGGGTTTCACTCCCCCGCCCCCGTCGCGTAGCATCACGCCCATGACTGACGCACCGCAGCAGCCGGCCCTCGTGGCCGTCGTCGGCAAGAGCGACTCGGGCAAGACCACGCTCATCGAGAAGGTCGTGCCCGAGCTCGTGAAGCTCGGCCTGCGCGTCGGCACCGTGAAGCACGACGCGCACAGCTTCGAGATCGACCACCCCGGCAAAGACTCCTGGCGGCACGGCCAGGCCGGGGCCCGCGCCTACGCCATCTCCTCGCCCGAGCGCCTCGCCTTCATCACGAAGCTCGACGGAGAGCTCGAGCTGCCCGAGATCGTGAAGACGTACTTCACCGGCTTCGACATCGTCGTGGCCGAAGGTTACAAGCGCACGGCGCCGTACCGCGTGGAACTGTTCCGCCTCGGCGCCGGCCACGCCGAGCCGCTGTGCGCCCCCGGCGAGGCCATCGCGCTCGTCACCGACGCGGACCTCGCTCACGAGCACCGCTTCGGCCTCGAAGACGGCGCCGGCCTGGCGGCGTTCCTCGAGGCCCGCCTCGACGCCCTGCGCGCGTACTGACGTCCGCGGCGCCCGCACGCGGGCCTCGCCGCACGCCCGGCGGTCCACATCACCCAGTCCTCCGCCGGGATCTCGGCCCGGCCACGCACACGGCTCGGCCGACGACACCGGCGATAGACTCCGGTGGTCACGACGAGCGGAGCAGCCGATGCGCTCACGCGCCGACGACTGGCTCAAGCAGGCACGGCGAGACCTCGAACAGGCGGAGGCGTCCCGCCGTGACGGCCGCCACGAGTGGGCCTGCTTCGCCGCGCAGCAGGCAGCCGAGAAGGCCGTCAGGGCCGCCCATCCGGCCAAGGCACGGGACGCGTGGGGGCACGTCGTCGCCCGCCTTCTCGTCGAGCTCCCCGTCGACGTGCCGCCCGATCTCGTCGAGCAGGCGCGCGTCCTCGACTCTTCCTACATCCCCACGAGGTACGCGAACAGCCACGCCAAGGGACCGCCGTTCGAGCACTACGGCCCGCTGCAGAGCGAGGAGGCCATCCGCTATGCCGGTGCGATCGTCCGGTTCGCCGGTTCTCTGCTGGCGTGACCGAGAGACGGTGGCGGCCGCGCTGGCGGCCTGGACATCGCGACTGCGAGAGACGCACCCCGACGTGCTGCACGTCGGCCACTTCGGTTCGCACGCCCGCGGCGACTGGGGGGTCGGCAGCGACCTCGACATCGTGATCGTCGTGACCCGCTCAGACGAGCCGCCCCTTCGACGGCCGCTCGCCTTCGACACCATCACGGGGCTGCCCGTCCCTGTGGACCTCGTCGTGTATACGGCGGACGAGTGGGACCGCTCCCCCTCCGAGACTCCGCTGTTCGTGCGCCGCCTCAGGTCCGAGGCCGTCTGGCTCGCCTGAGCGGCTCCTCGCCACACCGGCCACGCGCGCGCTTCCCCGCAGCCCCCGGCGCCACTTGACACACCCCGTTGCCGGGCGGAGAGTAGTGACCGTGATGCGGTCTATATAATCCGCATCGTGAGAATCACGAGGGAGCCACAGGGAGCCGGGGGCCGGTCGACGCCACGGCTCCTCAGCCGTCGAGCAGGAGGTAGCAGTATGGCGGAGGACATGAGCAAGACCGGGACCACGGGCGAGAAGACGCTCATCCGGGACATCAGCTTCTGCGGCGTCCCGGAGAACGGCTCCAACGCGTCGATGGTCGACGTCAAGGACGGCAAGATCGTGCGCATCCGCCCGATGCACTACGACTGGAAGTACAAGAAGGCGGACCTGAACCCCTGGAAGTTCGAGGTGCGCGGCAGCACCTTCGAGCCCAGCATGAAGACGCTGATCCCACCGTACAGCATCGCCTACAAGAAGCGC
>CAIXSE010000923.1 GCA_903921965.1 uncultured Thermoleophilia bacterium
CTACATCTCCACGCTCGTGGTGGCCATCATGCTCTCGGCCGCCATCATCCTGCTGTTCGGGGCGCGCAACAAAGCCATCGAGCCGCTCGTGGACGGGCGCCTCAAGGTGTTCGGCACCGTCACCGTGGCGTGGCAGCAGATCGCCGTGGCCGTGGTCGCCTTCTTGTGCCTCGGCGGCCTGAGCCTGATGCTGAGCCGCTCGCGGCAGGGGCTCAGCATCATGGCCGTGGCGCAGCAGTTCGACGCGGCCCGCCTCATGGGAGTCCCTGCGGGGCGCGTGTACTGGGTCACGATGGCGCTCGCCGGCCTGCTGGGCGGCATCGCCGGCGTGCTCCTGGCTCCTCTGTACTTCGTCTCGCCCTCGGCCGGCGACCTGCCGATCCTCAAGGGCCTCACCGTGGCGGTCGTGGCCGGGCTCGGCAGCATCCGCGGCACCGTGTACGCGGCCTTCATCATCGGGCTCATCGAGGCCCTGGTGGCCACCTACGTCGGCAGTCTGTGGGCGCTGCCGGTGCTGTTCGCCCTCATCGTCGTGTTCATGATCGTGCGGCCCTACGGGCTGTTCGGCAAGCCTGAGGAGGAACGGCTTTGAGCGCCGCCACGCAGCCGGCCCCGCCGGCCTCCAAGGCGGCGGCGGTGCCGGACAGGACGGCGCTGCGCCGCACCCTGGGCTGGAGCAGGACGCCCGTCGTGCCCACGCTCGTCGTGGTCGTCCTGCTCGCGTTCGTCCCGTTCGTGTGGCGCAACGACTACGTGATCAGCCTGTTCGTGCTGATCATGCTGTACAGCATCATGACGCAGAGCTGGAACATCACCATCGGCATGTGCGGCATCTGGAACTTCGGCCAGCTCGCCATCATCGCCATCGGCGGCTACTCCATGGGACTCCTCACGATCGAGCTGGGGCTGAACCCGTGGCTGGCGACGCTCGTGGGCATCGTGGCCGGTGGCGTGGCCGCCGTCGTCATGGTCCTGCCGAGCATCCGCCTGCGCGGCATCTACGCGTCCATGCTCACGTTCGCGTTCGCCGAGGTGGTCCGTCTGCTCATCATCGCCGACAGCTCGGGGTTCACCGGCGGCCCGTTCGGTCTCAGCGGCGTCAAGGGCCTCTTCGACGGCCTGTCGCCCACCTGGGCGCTGCGCGCGTACTTCTGGCTCGCGCTGGTGTTGTGTGCGGCGGTCATGCTGCTCGTCCACCGCATGATGAACTCCCCGTTCGGCATGGGGCTCGTCAGCCTGCGGGAGTCGATCCGGTTCTCCATCGGCATGGGGATCAACCGGCGCGTGCAGTTCATCATGGCGACGCTCATCTCCGGCCTCATCGCCGGGCTGGCCGGGGCGCTGTACGCGAGCTTCTACCACGGCATCACGCCGAGCTTCATGGGGCTGGGCCCCATGGGGCTCATGG
This sequence comes from uncultured Thermoleophilia bacterium, assembly GCA_903921965.1. Next base: position 1,409 of record CAIXSE010000923.1, read on the forward strand.
TGATCATGGTCGTCGTCGGTGGCCTCGGCACCGTGCGCGGGCCCATCATCGGGGCCATCGTGGTCACCGTGCTCAGCGAGCTCCTGCGCGACACGGTGATGTGGCGGCTCGTGGTCCAGGGCGCGCTGCTGCTGGTCATCCTGGCGTTCTGGCCCGCCGGCATCGACGGCCTGCTCGAGCGCATCTGGGCGCGGGTCCGCGGGTGGATGAACGCCGACGGCGGCGCCCACGAGGCCGTGGTCGCGTCGGCCGGCACCGGCGAGGTGCCGGCCACGGGCGAGGCCGAGATCGTCGTGGCGGCGACCGCGCCCGAGGGCGCGACGGTCGCCGGCGCGGCTTCGCCGGCGGGGACGACGGCCGGCGCCGAAGGCTCCGGCGCCGTCGCGGGACCGGCCGCGAAGAAGCAGGGCCGCTTCATGACGTGGCTCAACGCCGACCAGCCGCAGGCCAAGAAGGGCGAAGAAGACGGGAAGGGCGGCGGCTCCGGCGGTTGAGCCACGCCGGACGCGGGGTACGAACGCCGGGAGCCGGCGGGGCGATGGAGCGCCCCGCCGGCTCCCTCTCGTTCCGTCGCCCGCGCGGTCAGTCGGCGCCGGGCTTGATGCCGGCTTCTTTCGCCACGGTCAGCTGCGCCTCGACCTCGACGGCCCTGATGATGCCGGACGGCACCGGGCACGCCGGGTGCACCAGGTGCTGGGGGGCCAGGCGCAGGGTCTTGGGGCCCCCCGCGGGGCGTGGCCTCAGCCGCCCGCGCCGCCGTCGCCGCCGTTCCCCCCGAGGAGCGGGTCGAACCCGGCGGTGATGCCGGATCCGCCGTTGCCGCCGCTTCCGCCGAGCAGGCCGGCGTTGCCGCCGTTGCCGCCGGCCCCGCCGGTGCCGAAGAGCGCGGTGCCGCCCGCCCCGCCGTTACCACCGCCGAGGACGGACTCCAGCTGATCGTCGCTGAGCTCAGCGACCGCCTCGGGCGGCAGCGGGAGCACCACGAAGCGCTCGTCGCCGGTGGTCTGGTGCAGGTGGAGCTCCACACCGGCCGGAAGGGGGAGCAGCGCGGCGAGCTCGGCCCCGAACCGCTCCTTCTCGCCTGCGGCCAGGTCTTCGAGCGCGGGCACGGCCAGGTGCCACACCGTCCCGGTGTTCTCCAGTGCGGTGACCCTGCAGCCGGCCGGCAGGTGCAGGCCGGCCTCGGCCAGGACGCCCGCAGGATCGGCCAGCAGCCGTTCGCGGTAGGCGTCGTCCCTCCACGCGCCGACGATGACGTCGGCCGTGACGACCCTCTCGTTCTCGCGCTCGTTCATGAGGTCCCCTCCCGTTTTCGACTCCAGAACTCGTACATACCCAGGAACGTGCCGGGATAGAGCCTCTCGAGCTCCGCCCAGCACGCCAGGTCCGGCCGCGGGCCGAACAGCGTCCGTGCGAGACGGCGCACCGGCGCGCCGGTCGCGAACGCGAGGAACTCCAGCCCCAGCTCGTCCAGGACGGCGGCGATCTGCGGCAGTGTGAAGCGGTGCTCGCGCACGTGGAAGAGCATGTCGCGGCAGCCGCTCGCGTGGAAGAAGTCGGGGAGCAGGGTGCAGTCACGGGCCGGATCGTCCTGCGGCAGGCCGGCCAGGTGGGACCGTGCCGCCCGGATGCCCTCCGGGGTCGGCGGCAGGCCCAGTCTTCGTACGGCCTCCTGCGCTTCCGCGATGCCCCGGCGCGCCGTCTCGCTGTACAGGCCCAGCAGCATGACCCCGCCCGGGCGCAGCAGGCGCAGCAGGCGGCGCCAGCCGTCCAGCGGGTCGTCGAGGTGGTGCAGCACGCCGGCGCACCCGACGACGTCGAACTCGCGCTCCCAGCCGTCCAGGCGCAGCAGGTCGGCCTGCCACAGGTCGACCTCGACCCCCAGACGCTCGGCCATGA
>CAIXSE010000924.1 GCA_903921965.1 uncultured Thermoleophilia bacterium
GCGCCGGCCCGGCCGGCCCCGGCAACGCCGTGAGCGTGGCCGCCACCCCGGTCATGGACGGGCTGAAGGCCCGGTATCCCGGCGGCCTCCTCGAGGCGTCCGGACAGGCGGTGGGTCTTCCGCCCGGCCAGATGGGCAACTCCGAGGTCGGCCACCTCAACATCGGCGCCGGGCGCGTGGTCTACCAGGACCTCACGCGCATCACGAAGGCCATCGACGACGGCGACTTCTTCCGCAACGGCGTGCTCGTGCAGGCATTCGACAAGGCCGCCGGCCGTGGCACCACCCTGCACCTGATGGGCCTCGTCAGCGAGGGCGGGGTGCACAGCGACCTCGGCCACCTCGAGGCCTGCCTCGAGCTCGCGGCGCAGCGGCGCGTGCAGTCGGTCGTGGTGCACGCGTTCCTCGACGGCCGCGACACGCTCCCGCGCAGTGCGAAGGCGTACCTGGCGCGGGTGCAGGCCAGGATGGAGTCGCTCGGGCTCGGCCGCTTCGGCGTGGTCTGCGGCCGCTACTACGCCATGGACCGCGACACGCGCTGGGACCGCGTCAAGCTCGCCTGGGACGCGCTGGTCCACGGCGAGGGGTTCTTCGCCGCCGACGCGCAGGCGGCGGTCGACGCCGCCTACCGTCGCGGTGAGGACGACGAGTTCGTGCGCCCTACGATCGTCCGTCCGGAACTGCCGTCGCGCGTCGCCGACGGCGACGTCTGCCTGTTCTTCAACTTCCGTCCCGACCGGGCGCGGGAGCTCACGCGGGCTTTCACCGAGCCCGGCTTCGAGGGCTTCGACCGCGGCCCGCGTCCGCCCGCGACCGATTTCGTGACGATGACGCAGTACAAGGCGGAGTTCGCGCTGCCGGTCGCCTTCCCGCCCGAGCACCCCGGCCACGTGCTCGCCGACGTGCTCGCCGAGCACGGGCTCCGGCAGCTCCACATCGCCGAGACCGAGAAGTACGCGCACGTCACTTTCTTCTTCAACGGGGGTGTCGAGCGTGAGGCCGAGGGCGAGACGCGCATCCTCGTGCCCAGCCCGCGCGACGTGCCCACCTACGACCACAAGCCCGAGATGAGCGCGTACGCCGTCACCGACGAGCTCGTCGCCGCGCTCGATCCCGGGCGGTTCGAGTTCGCCGTCGTCAACTACGCCAACGCCGACATGGTCGGCCACACCGGAGTCATCGCCGCCGCGGTGGCCGCCGTGGAGGCCGTCGACGCCTGCGTGGGGCGGGTCGTGGACACGGTCACCCGCCTCGGCGGCGTCTGCCTGATCACCGCCGACCACGGCAACTCCGACAACATGCTCGAGGCCGACGGCAGCCCCAACACGGCACACAGCACGAACCCGGTGCCCTTCATCGTCACCGACGAGCGTGTGCGCGTGCGCGAGGGCGGCCGCCTGTGTGACCTCGCGCCCACGGTCCTGTCGTATCTGGGGCTGCCGCACCCGCCGGAGATGACCGGCGTCACCCTTGTCGAGCCACGTGCGTGACCCCGGCCGGGGCCGCCGCTGCGCGGTCCGCCCGGCCCTCGATGTTTGTCCCCGCTCGCGAGTGGTGCAAGAATGGATATCTCGCATGCAGACGTCGTTTTCTTCTCAGGGGGAGTGATCAAGTGCTCAACGCAGTCCTCGTCACCGTGTTCATCGTGGAGAGCCTGCTGCTCATCGCCCTCATCCTGCTGCACAGCGGCAAGGATGCAGGCATGGCCAGCATCACCGGCTTCTCGTTCGCCTCGTCGGCGAGCGTCATGGAGCGCAACCTCACGCGCTACACCATCATCACCGGCGTCGCCTGGTTCGTGACGTCGTTCCTCCTCGTGTGGAGGCTGGGCTAGTCCAGCCTCGGTGTCGCGAGGCCCCAACCCCGTCCGGTCACGTCGTCAGGAGGGTCAGGGAGGTGCTCGGCAGGTCGCACGTGTCAGACCGGGAGGCAGGGCTCCCGTCGTGAGACCACCCTTCCCGTGGGGGGGCACGGGGTGGCACGCAAGGTCAGTCGTGAAGGAGGTAATCGTGAAGAACCCCGTCCTGAGGTCCTGCGGCCTTCTGGTCGTCGCCGCCGTACTCGTCGTCGCGGGCCTGTTGCTGGGCGCATGCGGCAGCAGCAGTTCCGGCGGAGGCGGCGGCAGCGCCAGTCCCACCGCAGCGGCCTCGCCGGTCGCCGGCGGCACCTACAACTACCCGCTGACGGCCAACCCGGTCTCCATCGAGCCGGTGAACGCGCAGGAGTCGGAGGGCATGCAGGTCGCCCACCAGGTGTTCGAGGGTCTCGCGGGCTACGTCATGAACGACAAGGGCGAGATGGTGGCCGAGCCCGTGCTCGCCGAGAGCTGGGACACCACCGACTCGCAGACGTGGACGTTCCACCTCAAGCAGGGCGTCATGTACCAGGCCCCGGTGAGCCGTGAGGTCAAGGCGCAGGACTTCGTCGACGCCTGGAACTACGTCACCGACCCGGCCAACCAGTCGTACGTCTCGTACATCCTCGCGCCCATCGAGGGCTGCGACGACGGCGGCTACCAGGTCGACCCCAAGAAGGGTCTCACCGGCGTGACGGCCGTCGACGACTACACGCTCGAGGTCAAGCTGCGCTACCCGTTCGCCGAGTTCCCGCAGACCCTCGGTCACACCGTCGCCTCGGCCTGGCCGGTCGACTACGCCAAGGAGATCGGCGCCAAGGCCTTCAGCCAGAAGCCCATCGGCACCGGCCCGTACATGGTCGACAGCTGGAAGAACAACCAGAGCGTCACCTTGGTCAAGAACCCCTCGTACTGGAACCAGGCGGCCGGTGGCCCGTACATGGACACCATCAACATGCCCATCATCACGTCGTCGCAGACGTGCTGGCTCGAGTTCCAGAAGGGCAGCCTCGACGTCACCGTCGTGCCGCCCGGCCAGGTCGCCGCGTCTGAGAACAACCCCAAGGTCAAGAGCGGTGAGTGGACCGCCAAGCGCTGGCCCGAGCTCGCCATCTACTTCATCGGCATGAACATGACCGACGCGACCCTGGGTCAGAACCAGGACCTGCGCATCGCCATCGCCGAGTCCACCGACGCCACCAACGTCATCAACATCGTGAACGAGGGCGTCTCCATCCCGGCCGGCGGCTACATCCCCGTGGGCATCCCCGGCTACATGGCCGAGCAGACGCCGTACCCGTACAACCCCGACGACGCCGCCAGCCGCATCTCGGCCATGGGCAGCGTCCCCACGCTCAACTACTGGTACAACACCGACGAGGGTCACCAGAAGATCGCCGAAGTGCTGCAGGCGGGCTGGCAGAAGGCCGGCCTCGACATCAAGCTCAGCAACTTCGAGTGGGGCACCTTCCTCGACAAGCTGAGCAAGGGCAACAAGGGCAGCGGCAGCCAGCTGTTCCGCATGGGCTGGATCGGCGACTACCCGTCGATGGACAACTTCCTGTACCCGCTGTTCCAGTCGGACCAGGCGCGTACCGGCAGCTACACGTTCTACTCCAACCAGCAGGTGGACGACCTGCTCCTGCAGGCCCGCTCCACCCAGGACGCGCAGCAGCGCTACAACCTGTACGCGCAGGCCGAGAAGATCATCCTCACCGACATGCCTGCCGTCCCGCTCTACTTCTACCGCGGGTATCGCGTGAGCAACAACAGGATCGCCAACTTCGTCTGGAACCCCATGGGCTTCGTGGACATGTGGACCCTCTGGGTGAAGAGCTGACCTGCAAGTTGCGTATGCAGGTGTGACTACCTAGACTGCGCAGGTAGCGTTTCGAGGTGGCGGCCCGCCGCTCAGAGAGCGGCGGGCCGCCACTCTGTTCGACCTCCTTCAGGCACGGTTCCGAAGGGCGATGCATGTTCGGGAATGAGGTAGAGTAGCCGCCATGGTGGCCTACATCGTCAGACGCCTGGTGCAGCTCGTCATCGTGCTGATCGGCGTCACCGTCATCACCTTCCTCATCATGTTCGCCATCCCGGGCGACCCTGCCCAGCTCGTGGCCGGCAAGAACGCCACGCCGGAGAAGATCCAGGAGATCCGCGTGCGCCTCGGCCTCGACAAGCCGC
>CAIXSE010000925.1 GCA_903921965.1 uncultured Thermoleophilia bacterium
GCCGGAGCAGCAGGCCGTAGACGGTCAGCACGACGGCCGCGGCCAGCAGCACGAGACCGACGCGGTACCAGTCGCTGAGCACCACGCCGGTGTCGGTCCACACGCGCTGTTCGTAGGCGGTCGTGTACATGGTCCAGGCGATGGCCATGAAGAGGAGCGAGACGACGAGCGCGACGGCCGTGCCCAGGACCGACCAGGCCAGGCCCCGGAGCGAGAGGAGCCGGCGGCGGCAGGCGGCCACGACGGCCGCCGCGAAGAGCAGCGCGGCCGCGACCGAGACTGGCCCCGCCCACGTGACGGGGTAGTACACCGCGCGCCCGCCGATCGCGTCGAACGCCACCAGGTCGGGGGCGTGCACCTGCCACAGGCCGGTGTCGCCGAGCCGGCGGGCGAGCGCCAGCGCGGTCTCGCCTTCGTGCTGCAACCCGGCCTCGTGCAGGTTCGCGACGGAGTCGTACGCGGTGTGGTCGTTCCCCGGACCGTCCAGCATGCCGAAGCTCATCCCCGGGACGCCGCGCCGCAGGAAGGCACGGAAGTCGCTGACGATCGGCTGGCGCCGCGAGACCTCGTACATGAGCGACGACGTGTACGCCCGCGGGGTCGCGTCGATGAGCGTCTGCACAAGGATTCCGTCGCCGGGGCTCACCTCGTACATGAGCGCCGGGGAGGACGAGCCGGCGTTGTCGAAGTCGAGGGCGACGGCAGTGCCGAACGCCCAGGCGTCGTCGCGGAGGAACGCCTGGGCGCCGAGCAGCCCCCGCTCCTCCCCGTCGGTGAAGAGGAAGATGACGTCGTTGCGCGGCTGCGGCCCCGCGCGCAGGGCGCGCGCCACCTCGAGCAGCACGGCGACCCCGCTGCCGTCGTCGGCCGCGCCCGGCGCGGTGGGCACGGAGTCGTAGTGCGCCATGAGAAGGACCGCGCGCGACGTGTCACGCCCCGGCAGACGGCCGGCGACGTTGTGCACCACGCCGGCCACGCGCGGGTCGCAGGCCGAGACGACCTCGGCCGTCTGGATGTGAGGCCCGAGGCCGAGCGCGCTCAGCCGGTCGAAGATGAGCTGCCGCACCTGCGCGGCCCGGGCGGAGCCGATGGGCCGCGGCTCGGCGGCCACCTGCCGCAGCAGGTCCATCGCCCGCGCCGAGGAGAACTCGTCCGCCGGCGCCGAGGCCGGACGCGGACGCGGTGCGTCGAACGGCGTGACGGCCATCGCCACGACCAGGAAGACGAGGCCGGCCAGCAGCCCCCCGAGCAGGTACGGTCTGGCGCCCACGACTTCACTGTAGCCCGGGGGTCCCCGTTTGCAACACGTCCTCCCGGCGCAGACTACGCTCATGGGACGAGAGGAGTCGCACCGGTGAGCGCGCCGCTGCCGCCGCCGCCCGGCGGCTTCGTCACCGCAGCCGGCGTCCGCCTTCACTACGTGCGCAGCGGCCGGGGCCCCGCTCTCGTCTACGTCCACGGGGCCAAGGGTTCGTTCTACGACTTCACGCTGTCCGTCGGCCCCCGGCTGGCGCACGACCACACGGCCGTGGCCATCGACCGGCCGGGCTCCGGGTACAGCGGCCGGCCCTCCACAGGCGACAACTCGCCGCAGGCGCAGGCCGCCGTGCTGCGCGCCGCGGCGGCCGCGCTCGGGCTGGAACGGCCGCTGCTCGTCGGCCACTCCATGGGCGCCGCCGTGGCACTGGCGTGGGCGCTCGACGACCCCGCCGGCGTGGCGGCGGTCGTCACCCTCGGCGGCCACGTCGTACCCCTCGACGACGCCGGCATGCCGGCGTGGGCGGGAGCGATGATGCGCTCCCGCACCCTGCTGCGCGCCTTCGGCGCCCTCGCGCGCTCCCGCGCCGGACGTCCGCTCGTCCGCGCCGGTCTGCGCCGCCTGTTCGCGCCCGGGACCGTTCCCGACGAGTACGCGCGCGTCGCCCCACCCCTGGCGTTCAGCGAGGCGAACCTGCTGCACGACGGCGAGGACTCCGCCGCCACCGACGAGGGCCTGCACGCGCTCGAGGCGCGGTACCCGTCGTTCGAGGTCCCCCTCGTGATCGTCGCCGGGGCACAGGACGCCGCGGTGCCCCCGGCCTCGTCAGAACGGCTGCATCGCCTCGTGCCGGCCTCGGAGCTCGTCCTCGTGCCCGGCTGCGGCCACATGCCGCAGTTCACGGCGCCCGGCGCCGTCGTGACGGCCGTCGAGCGAGCCGCGGCGCTCGCCGGCCTCGGCGCGCCGCCGGCCGGCCGGGACGACCGCCCGGGCCGCCCGGCGGCGGACCAGGCCTGAGCGCGGCCGGCGGGCCCAGCCGCCGGCGTTTGCTTCTCCCCGCTCCGCAGCGTAGCATCCGGTCCGGTCGCGCTAGGCGGGGAGCCAGCGGTGCCCTGTACCCGCAATCCGCTACAGCGGGGCTGAATCCCCGCCCGAGGGGCCGTCCCGCGAGGCTGTCAGCCGCGTCGCGGCGTTGAAGGCCGGGTCCTACGCAATGGAACC
>CAIXSE010000926.1 GCA_903921965.1 uncultured Thermoleophilia bacterium
CAGGTCGCTGAAGTAGAGCTCGGAGTAGGCGCACTGCCAGAGCAGGAAGTTGCTGATGCGGAGCTCCCCGGAGGTGCGGATGAGCAGCTCCGGGTCGTGCATCTCCGGCGCGTAGAGGTGCCGGCGGAAGTCGTCGTCGGTCAGCCGCACGGCGGCACCGACCGCCGCGCCCGCGACGCCCGCCGTCCCGCCTTCGTCACCCTGGGGGTTGACCGCCCCCGACGGCACCCTGCCGCGCGCGGCCACCTCGGCCGCCAGCCCGGCGGCGGCGTCGAGCAGCTCGCGGCGGCCGCCGTAGTTGAAGGCGATGTAGAGCGTCATGCGGGTGTTGGCGGCGGTGAGCGCCTCGGCCTCCTCGATGCGGCGCGCCAGCTTCTCCGGCACGCCGTGACGGCTCCCGACGAAGCGCACGCGCGCCCCTCGCTCGTGCATGTCGGGCACCTGCGAATCTATCATCTCGACGAAGAGGTCCATGAGCGCAGCTACTTCTTCCGGCGGCCTGTTCCAGTTCTCGGTCGAGAACGAGTAGACGGTGACCTCCCTGATGCCGAGGTCGAGCGCGTGCTCGAGCACGCGGCGCAGCGTCTTCGCGCCGGCGCGGTGCCCTGCGGCCACGGGCAGGCGCTTACGCTGCGCCCAGCGCCCGTTGCCGTCCATGATGATGGCGATGTAGCGCGCGGTCGCGCCGCCGGCCGCAGGCTCGGCGGCGGCGCGCGCGCCGCGCAGGCGCCAGCGCGCGAGCCACGTCCGCAGGGAGGCCATCGCCGTCTACCCGAGTCTCGTCCGCGCCACGTGCCGCCGCGGCGGCGGGGCGTCAGACCTCGAGGATCTCCGCTTCCTTGTGCTTCAGGAGCTCGTCGACCTGGTGGACGTGGTCGTCGGTGTACTTCTGGAGCTCCTTCTCGGCGCGCGCCTCGGCGTCTTCGCCCACCTCGCCCTCGTGCACGAGGTCCTTGAGGTCCTTCATGCAGTCGCGGCGGATGTTCCGCACGGCCACCTTGCCGTCCTCGGCGAGGCGGTGCACCAGCTTCACGAGGTCACGGCGGCGCTCCTCGGTCAGCGTCGGGATGGGCAGGCGGATCACGGTGCCGTCGTTGCTCGGGTTCAGCCCGAGGTCGGACTCCATGATGGCCTTCTCGATGCTGCGCATGGCCGTCTTGTCGAACGGCTGCACGGTGATCAGGCGCGGCTCGGGCGCGGCGATGTTGGCCATCTGCTTGAGAGGAGTGGACGTGCCGTAGTAATCCACGTGGATGCGGTCCAGCAGGCCGACGCTGGCGCGGCCGCTGCGCACCGTGTTGAACTCGGTCTTGACGGCCTCGACAGCCTTGTCCATGCGGTGCTTCGCGTCGGCGAGCAGCTCTTTCTCCACGGGGTCCTCCCTTGTCCCAGGGTCAGCAGGCGTCGGGCGTGCTCACCACCGTGCCCACGCGCTCTCCGCAGAGCACACGCACGATGTTGTCGCCAGTCATCTTGAAGACGTGGATGGGCATCTTGTTGTCCATGCAGAGGCTCAGCGCGGTCGTGTCCATGACGGCGAGGCCGCGCTCGATGGCCTCGCGGTGCGTGAGCACGGGGATGAACGTGGCCGACGGGTCCTTCTCGGGGTCGGCCGTGTACACGCCGTCGTAGGTGCGCTTGGCCATGAGGATGGCGTCGGCCTCGAGCTCGAGGGCCCGCAGCGCAGCCGCGGAGTCGGTGCTGAAGTACGGGTTGCCGGTGCCGGCGGCGCAGATGACGACGCGCCCCTTCTCGAGGTGGCGCATGGCGCGCCGGCGGATGTAAGGCTCGCACACGGCGCGGACCTCGAGGGCGCTCATGACGCGGGTGTCGACGCCGGCGTCTTCGAGGGCGTTCTGCAGGGCCAGGGCGTTCTGCACCGTGGCCAGCATGCCGATGTGGTCGCCGGTCGTGCGGTCCATGCCGCCGGCGGCGGCGGCCATGCCGCGGAAGATGTTGCCGCCGCCCACCACGATGGCGATGTCGACGTCCAGGCTCCGCGCGACCTTGACGGATTCGGCCAGGCGCTGGGTGGTCGCGGGATCGATCGCCCGCGACCCGTCGCCCAGCGCCTGGCCGCTCAACTTGAGGAGGACGCGGTGGAAGGCGCTGCTGAGTGCGTCGCCGCCTTCCACGGCCGTCAGCCCGCTACCGTGGTCTCGCCGAGCTGGAAGCGCACGAAGCGGCGCACCTCGACGTTCTCGCCGATCACGCCGACGAGGTCGGTGCGGACCTGCTCGATGGTGCGGTCCGGGTCCTTCACGAAAGCCTGCTCCATGAGGCAGGTCTCGGCGAAGAACTTCTCGAGCTTGCCGGTGATGATCTTCTCGACCACGTTCTCGGGCTTGCCCTTGATCTGGTCGGACTCG